>JARRJV010000040.1 GCA_037388825.1 Acidiferrobacteraceae bacterium
GGCGGTGGCGCACAACATGGAGTACTCGGTCTCCATGCCCCTGTTTCGTGTCACGGTGAACATCCAGCCCCAGGCCCTGATTGCGGCCTCCAAGCAGGCCGGTGCCTCCCTGACCGTGACCATGGCCAAGGCCGCGGCCCTGGCCATCGCAAAGCATCCCAAGGTCAATGCCGTGTATCAGCACGAGGACCGCATCGTCGAGCGCGAACAGGTCGATGTCGGGCTGGCGGTGGAAACCGAGGGCATGGGCCTGGTCGTACCCGTGCTGCGTGACGTGGTGCACAAGCCCCTGGCGCAGCTGAACGCCGACTGGAAGGATCTGGTCGATCGCGCCCGTCGCCGGCGATTGAAGCCGGAGGAATATTCCAATCCTACGTTCACCATCTCCAACATGGGCATGATGGGTGTGGCCCTGTTCGACGCCATTCCCTCGCCCGGCACTTCGGCCATCTTCGCCATCGCGACGGCAGGACCCCAGGGCATGCCGGTCACGGTGACGGCGGACCATCGCATCGTCAACGGCGCCGATGCCGCCAAATTCCTCAATACCTTCCGCGACCTGGTGGAAAACCCGGCCCCTTGGCTTGCCGGCGGCGGCAAGGTCGCGCCTGCCGCGGTTCCACACGCCGCCAAGAGCGGCGAACGCGCAATCCCCAAGGGTGACTGGGACTATGACGTACTGGTCGTCGGCGGCGGACCGGGCGGCGAGGACTGCGCGCGGGATCTGGCCGGTCACGGCATCAAGGTGGCCATGGTCAACGATGCGCCGTTCCCCGGCGGCGAATGCCTGTGGCGCGGTTGCATCCCGTCCAAGGCCTGGCGCGCCGGCGCGGACCGGATTCGCGATCGCGCCCACGACGCGCGCCTGGGTGTCAAGGGGACCAACAATGCCGAACTGAACTGGAAGCAGCTGGAGAAGACCCGGCGCGAGGTGCTGGAGACCCGCGGTTCCATGGCGCTCAAAACCGACAAGGGCGTGAAGATTGACGTGATCCACGGTTTCGCCCGTTTCGACTCCGACCACAGCGTGGTGATCGATACCTCGGGCAATTCCGAGGAGGCCCACGCCCGCGCACCCGTTCCCGAAGGCAAGAAGGGCAAGCGCGTCACCTTCGGTGCAGCGGTCATCGCCACCGGCGCGCCGCCCTGGGTGCCACCGGTCCCCGGGGCCGACGGGGAAGGGGTGCTCACCTCGGACACCGTCTGGTTCCTGAAGGAGGCGCCGAAACGCCTGGGGATTATTGGTGCGGGCGCCATTGGTCTCGAGATGGCGCAGATCTTCGCCGACTTTGGTGCGAAGGTGACGGTGCTTGAGGCCGCCGACCGGCCGCTGAAGGAAGTCGAGTCCGAAATTGCCACTGCGCTGACCGCCTTGCTGGAAAAGGAAAAGAACCTGACCCTGGCTACGTCAGCCAAGGCGAAGAAGATCAGCGGGTCGCCCGGTGCGATGACCTTGGCCTACACCGATGCCGAGGGCAAGGACAAGACCTTCAAGTGCGACTACGTGATTATGGCCACGGGCAAGCGCCCGGTTCTGGAGCCGTTGACCCTGGACAAGGCTGGCATTGCCAGCGACAAGGGCGTGATCACCGTGGATGCCGGTTGCCGTACCAATGTGCCGCATATTTTCGCCGTCGGCGATGTAGTTGGCGGATACATGCTGGCGCACACGGCCGGTCAGCAGGGCCGCGTCGCCGCCATGAATATCCTGGGCGAGGCCGCGGCCTATGATGAGGCGAAGGACTGTGGCGTAATCTTCACTCGTCCTCAGGCTGCTTTCGTCGGCCTTTCGCTGGACCAGGCGAAGCAGGCCGGGCTGGACGCGGTGGAGGTGAAGGTGCCGATGAACATCGATGCCAAGGCCATGATCACCGGTGAGACCGACGGACTGATCAAGATGGTGGTGGACAAGGCGAGCCATCGTATTGTTGGCGTGCACTTTCTGACCGAGCATGCCGATACGCTCATCGGCGAGGCGGTAATGATGGTAGCCGGTGACATGACCCTGGATCAGGTGGCGATGGCGATCCATCCACATCCGACCCAGACGGAACTGTTCGGCGATATGGCGCGGCGGCTGTTGTCACGCCTGCGTCGTTCGCAGGCGCGCAAACCTGCCTGATCCCACGGGAGCACCCGAGATGGCGCAGATCAAGAAGGTGGTACTCGCGTATTCAGGCGGTCTGGATACATCGGTCATCCTCAAGTGGTTGCAGGAAACCTACGGCTGTGAGGTGGTGACCTTCACCGCGGATATCGGTCAGGGCGAAGAGGTCGAGCCGGCACGGGCCAAGGCCGAGTCTCTCGGCATCAAGGAAATCTTTATCGAAGACCTGCGCGAGGAGTTCGTGCGGGACTTTGTGTTCCCCATGTTTCGAGCGAATGCTGTCTACGAAGGCGAATACCTGCTCGGTACGTCCATCGCGCGACCCTTGATTGCCAAACGGCTGGTTGAGATCGCGCGCGAAACCGGGGCCGATGCCATTGCTCACGGCGCCACGGGCAAGGGAAATGACCAGGTTCGATTTGAGCTGGGTGCCTATGCCCTGGAGCCGGACATCAACGTGATTGCGCCGTGGCGCGAGTGGGATCTGACCTCGCGCGAGAAACTTCTGGCGTACGCCGACCAACATGGCATTGCGGTCGAGAAGAAAGCAGGCGGTCGCTCGCCGTATTCTATGGACGCGAACCTTCTGCACATCTCCTACGAGGGCGATATTCTCGAAGATCCGTGGGCCGAACCGGAAGAGGGCATGTGGCGCTGGACCGTATCCCCCGAGGCGGGGCCGGATACAGCGACCTACGTGGAACTGACGTTTTCACACGGCGACGTGATCGCCATCGATGGCAAGGAACTCACGCCGGCGGGCATCCTGGAGGCCCTCAACCGGATGGGTGGCGCCAACGGTGTTGGTCGCGATGACATCGTCGAAAATCGTTACGTCGGAATGAAGTCCCGGGGTTGCTATGAGACGCCTGGCGGCACGATTCTGCTCAAAGCGCACCGCGCCATGGAGTCGCTTACCCTGGATCGTGAAGTCGCGCACCTCAAGGACGAATTGATGCCCCGCTACGCCAGTCTGGTATACAACGGATACTGGTTCAGTCCCGAGAGGGAGTTGCTTCAGCGCATGATCGACGCCTCCCAGGATCGCGTCAACGGCGTTGTGCGTCTGAAACTGTACAAGGGAAATGTGGTAGTCGTGGGCAGGAAATCCGGGACCGACAGCCTTTTTGATCCCACGATTGCGACCTTTGAGGATGACGCCGGGGCCTACAATCAGCGTGATGCGGAAGGTTTCATCCGGTTAAACGCCCTGCGCATGCGTATCGAATCCCGGCGCAAAAAGTCCTGATCCGGCAGCCTGGTTCCAGGACCGCGGCTATACTTCCAATTGAGGAGGGCCGGGGGTACGTCGCGGAGCCTGGCGTACCGATTCCAACTTGCCGGAAAAAATACTCTTGTCAGCGAGCCGCATTTCCTCGACGGAATTTCTTCGTCGATACCGAACCTTGGTTGTACTGGCCTGGACCGCCCCCCCGGTGTTCGGTCTGAGCCTGCTGCTCGCAATCAAGTTCTTCACCGTAAATCAGTTGCTCACCTTGATGGTGACGCCCATCGAGCCGGGTTTTATCCTGGCCGGTGGGGCCACCGCATACCTGTATCTGATGCGGAACGTCCGCCCGATAGCGCGGTATCTCGAGCAGCCGCAGGCAGTCGGCTACGAGGCAGCCCTGCGTTGCATGCGTCGCTTTCCGATCCATTTCTGGTCCGTATTTCTCGTCTATCTGCTCCTGGCGCCCGCCTCGGTTGTTGTCGGTCTGGAGGCCTACACGGACTTTCATGCTGCTCCTATCGACTGGCTGCGGATTCATCTGGTCGCGCTGATTGTCTCGATCATCATTGGCCTGCCGATCTTCTTCCGTATTCTCGACCTTTTTGGAGAGACAGTACGCGATATTCCGCTAAAACGGCCCCATGTCACGATCAAGGCCAAGGTCTTTCTGGTTGGCGCCTTGATACCCCTTCTGACAGATACCGCCATCGTTCAGTATTACTGGACCCGAACCGGATATTTTTCCTCTGAGACTTTTTTCATCTGGTTCTCCCTGGAGTTGATGGCCGTCGCCGGTGCGCTGCTTTTCGTTCGGTCCATTTCCCAATCCCTGGGTCCCTTGCGAGGTGTTATTGACCGGGAGCGCGGCACGAGCATGCTCGATGTGGCTCGACTCAAGCCGCGGTCGACGGACGAGTTGGGCGTATTGACCAGCGATTTCCAGGATCTGGGCGAACGGCTACAGGTTCAGAACGACATTCTGGAAATCCGGAACCACATCCTGTCGACATCAACGACCGTGAATCTGGTCGAGGATTCCTTTGCCAGTATCCTGGATCTGTGCGACTCGCTATTTGCCAGCGACAAGTCATTCCTGCTGCTCTATGACCCGGACAAATACGAGCTGGTGGATGTTGCTCACAGCGGCGAGCCCTACAATGCAAAGGGGTACTATCGTTTGCCCCTCACGGACGTGTCCCTGTCCGTCCTCGCCTTCAAGTCGGGCATGACCATCATCGTGGACGATGCCCACGGCGATCCCCGGGTCAATCAGCAGGTCGTGGAAGAAACCGGTGTGCGCGCATCACTCGCGACGCCCTTGCGCCTGAATGATGCTCCGATCGGTGTTCTCATATCGAGTTCCACACGGGAAGACCAGCGCTATAGCGAGCGCGATGCGCGAATGATTGAAGTCCTGGCGCAGGAAGCGGCGTTGGTGGTGAATACGCTGATGCTGCACGAGCAGCAGCGGCGTGCGGAGCAGAGCTATCGTGACCTGAATGAGTTGGCTCCGGATCCGATCCTGCTCCTGGACGAGGACCAGCGAATTCTCGACGTCAATCGGGCAGCCATGGAACTGTTTGGCGCTCCCAAGGACATTCTCGTGGGTATGCTTATGAGGGACCTCGTGGCAGTGGAAGACGATCTTCCCCTGCTGGCGCTTACGTGCAAGCGGCTGCTCGAAGGCGAGAAGGCGTCCATGCGGATTCGCCTGCGCCGTCCCCGGGATGGAAGTGTGATGGTAGTCGATATACATGCGGCGCGCATCAGCCTCGACGACCGGGTTCGGGTGCAGGCGTTCGTGCGGGATGTCACAGCGCAGACCCGGGCCGAGGAAAGAACACGCAAATCCGAGCACGAGTTGAGTACCATCCTCAACAGCATGCAGGACGTGTTTGCGAGAACCGACCGCAAGGGACAGTTGTTGCGGGTTTCCCCGTCGGTGAAAACGCTATTGATGCGGAAGCCGGAAGACCTGGTGGGGAGTAACTTTGGCGAACTCTTCCTTGATTCTGATGAGTACCAGGCGTTTCTGGATTATCTGCGCAAGCATGACGGGGTCGTCAAAGGCTACCAGACACGCCTCGCGCATGCGGACGGTAGCGCGGTCTGGGTATCCCTTAACGCACAGTACTATTTCGACGAAAACGGGAACGTGGCGGGATACGAGGGGACGTCGAGGGACATCAGTCGATATCGGTCCACCCAGGAGGAATTGTATCGCGAGAAAGAGCGCGTCCAGGTGACCCTGGAATCCATCGGCGACGGTGTCGTGACTACCGATACCCAGGGAAGAATTGAATACATGAATCCCGTTGCCGAGCAGATCAGCGGCTATCTCCTGGAAGAAGCGGAAGGGCGACCCTTCTCGGACGTATTCACCTTGGTGGAAGAGACCACCAAGCGCAAGATCACTGATCCGGTTGCGCAGTGTCTGCAGCAACACCGGCGAATCGCCTCTGAATTCGATGTCATCCTCATGGGCAGGGAAGGGGCGAGACATGCAGTGGAATACTCCGCCTCACCTACGCGCAGCGCCGAGGGCCAGACCATCGGGGTGGTGATCGGTTTGCACGATGTTACAGAAATGCGGCGCATGGCCCAGCAGTTGTCGCACCAGGCGAGTCATGATGCGCTGACCGGCCTCATCAACCGGCGCGAATTCGAGGTCCAGTTGCGCAGTGCCCTGGAACGGGCGCGGGAAAATGACGTCGTCCATGCCCTGTGCTACCTGGACCTCGACCAGTTCAAGATTGTCAATGATACCTGCGGCCACATTGCTGGGGACGAACTCCTGAAGCAGGTTGCGGGCCGTTTGCGGCAGAAGGTGCGCCGGGCCGATACGCTTGCCCGCCTGGGTGGCGATGAATTCGGTGTCCTGTTCTGGAATTGTCCACTGGATGTCGCGGAAAAACTGGCGGACGATCTGCGCACGGCGATTCGGCAAACGCGTTTTTCCTGGCACGATCGCGCGTTTGAAATCGGGTCCAGTATCGGCCTGGTTCCCATCGAGGCCGGCAGTGGCACCATTACCGATCTTCTCAGTGCGGCCGACAGCGCGTGTTATGCCGCAAAAGATCGCGGGCGGAATCGAATCTACGTCTATCAGCCGGACGACAAGCTCCTAGCGCAGCGCCACGGCGAGATGCAGTGGGTGTCGCGTATCGCCAGTGCGCTGGAAGAAGACCGACTGAAGCTCTATGGTCAGCGGATTCTGGGCCTCGAGGAACACGAGGAAGCAGATTCCGGGTGGGAAATCATGGTTCGAATGCTGGACGAGAGGGGGGAGATCGTTCCGCCCATGGCCTTCATTCCCGCTGCTGAACGCTACCATGTGATGCCCTCGATCGACAGGACCGTCATTCGCAAGACCCTGGATTTGCTGGCTGCCGAAGGCGGGCGGGAGGATGCCGAAGCGCTTCGGTTCAACATCAATATTTCCGGGCAGACCCTTTCCGAGGACTCATTTGTTGAATTCGTGATCGCCGAGGTGCAGCGCACCGGGGCCAATCCGAAGGCGCTTTGTTTCGAGATCACGGAGACCGCTGCAATCGCCAATCTTGCCTATGCAACCCGGGTGATTGCCGTACTGGGCGATCTCGGAATCCGTTTTGCCCTGGACGATTTCGGAAGCGGGCTGAGTTCGTTCGGATATCTGAAGAATCTCAATGTTGACTATCTGAAGATCGACGGCTCCTTCGTCCGTGATATCATCGAGGACCCGATTGATCTGGCCATGGTGGAGTCGATCAATCACATCGGCCATACCTTGGGTCTGGAAACCATTGCCGAATTCGTCGAGACGCCGGAGGTACTCGAGGCGGTGCGCAGGCTCGGCGTCGACTATGCCCAGGGCTACGCCGTCGCGCGGCCCATTCCGATCGAAGAAGCGGTGCGCCCCAAGGCCGGCATCGAATAGGAGGTATCCGAAGTGCGCATCCTGCATACCATGATACGGGTCGGGAATCTGGACGAGTCACTACGGTTCTATACCGAAGTCCTTGGCATGGAACTGCTGCGCAAGAAGGACTATCCGGACGGCAAGTTCACGCTGGCGTTTGTCGGGTACGGCCCGGAATCCGAGCAGGCCGCCATTGAGTTGACCCACAACTGGGACACGGATCGCTACGAACTCGGCACGGGTTATGGTCACATCGCTCTGGAGGTCGACGATGCCTACGCCGCCTGCGCAGAAATCCGTTCTCGTGGCGGCAAGGTGGTGCGGGAAGCGGGTCCGATGAAACACGGTACGACGGTGATTGCCTTTGTGGAAGACCCCGACGGCTACAAGATCGAGTTGATTCAGAAGAAGAACTAGATCCGCGTGCAGCCTCGAGCCAATCCGGCTCCCCTGGGCCCGGACAAGCGGCAAGGGCCCGTCGCAAGAGAGGTCTCCGGGGCGGCCCCGCCTATCGTTCCGGTGGCCCGGCGATTCGGTCCAGGCAGGAGAAATACACTGCCGGCTGCGGCGGGGTGTTATCGCGCTGGGCCCGCCAAAGCATCTCCCCCAGGCAGTCCATGAGTTTGTGCTGTGCCTCGTGGGCATCACCGATACGCTGAACCACAGTCTGGTATCGCTGGCGGATCCCCGGGGGCTGGTCGATGGAGAGCTGGTCCTCGATGGCCACGTGCATGCCCATGTGCAGGAAGGGATTGGTCTCGCCCTGGTCCGGCGGCCAATCACGATCGGCGTAGGTATCCCGGTCCGCCAGAACGGCGTGATACTCCGGGTGCTCCAGGGCGACTCGGACGATGGTCTGTTCCGCACCTTCCAGCGGCAGGCCTTGGGTGTGCTTGTGCCAAGCGGTGAAAAAGACTTCGCGCGTGTCCTGGCGCTGGGAACCGAAAAGCATGGGAGGACTACTGCGCGCGAAACAGGCCGAAAACGGTGGAGTACTGATACAGGTGATTGTTGTCGTCCATGGGGCCGATCTCACCGTTGCCGTAGAAACCGATAGTGGGCAGACCAGGGTATCGCGATTGCAGTAATTCCAGATCGCGATCACGGTTGCCGTAGAAATTCGGCCCACGTCCCATGCAAGGAAACATCAACGCGAAGTCGGGTTCTCCACCCAGCTCGTCAGCTGCGCGTTGGAGTACATCGCGTACATCCCGTTCGGCGGCGAGCGCATCTCGCATCGCCCAGAAAAGTGATTCCCCCTGACTGAGCTGATCCGAAAGGGTAATGGACTGCTTGTTGAGATTGGCGGAGATGATGTGGTTCAGCCGGTAGCGCCCTTCGCGGATCGCGGTCTGCGGATCGCCGAAGGTCACACCGCCCATGAGCAGATGCAGGGGGATGCGTTTCATTTGTCGCACCGAATCCGGCAGGGATCGTACCAGCACATTCAGGGCGGGGTAGTTGCCCAGGCGCACCAGCTCGAATCCCTCGACCTCCGCGACCTTGATGGGTGCGGTCAGGGCGCGAACACCCTGGGAGACTGTGACGGCCGAGCGCGTGTTGCTGATTCGCGCCTCGACGCGGCCGCTGTCCTGTACCCGGCCACTGGACCAGACCTTGAACGGTCCATAGCCGAAGGGGTCGCCCGATACTGCGCCGATGCGGGTAGCGAGGGAGTCCAGCCATTCCGCGTCCAGTCCCGACGGCGTGCACAGGCTCAGCAGGGGATCGTCGGTCTGGTTGGCATCGCCCGCCAGCTCCAGATGATGATCGCCACCAAAGACCATGGCTGCGGCGCCCGGGCTGTCCAGCAGCCATTCGTCTTCGGTAAGTACGCCGGTCCCGGTGCAGCCAATGATCTGCAGGCTGCCCGCGGCGCGGGCGGCGACACGCAGGGCCGGCTCCGGTTCGTCTGCGTATTCGTGCGTCAGCAGGACTATGGCGCCGTTGGCACGGTCCAACCCTGCCCGTTCGAGGGCAATTTCTATGGCCTTGGCGGCGTGAGACGGATCAGGATGCTTCCCGTGACTCAGGCCGGTGGCAACCGCGGTTCCGCTCATTCCTCTACTTTATCCCCATACTCGCACAAATCATAGATTACACAGCTGCCACAGCGCGGCTTGCGAGCGAGACAGGTATAGCGCCCGTGCAGGATCAGCCAGTGGTGCGCATCATGGCGGTATTCATCGGGAATTACCTGCATCAGTCGATCTTCCACCTCGCGCACGTTCTTGCCCGGTGCCAGGCCGGTGCGATTGGCAATGCGGAAGATGTGGGTATCGACGGCGATAACCGGTTCGCCAAACGCAGTATTGAGGATGACGTTGGCGGTCTTGCGGCCAACGCCCGGCAGGGCTTCAAGCTCCTCGCGGGTGCGCGGCACCTTGCCCTTGTATTGCTGCACGAGAATCTTCGAGGTCTTCATGATGTTGGCGGCCTTGGTGTTGTACAGGCCGATGGTCTTGACGTGGGTCTTCAGCTTTCGCAGACCGAGATCCACCATGTCCTGCGGCGTCTTGACCTTTTCAAACAGGGGTCGGGTGGCGAGGTTTACGCCCTTGTCGGTGGATTGTGCCGACAACACGACGGCAACCAGTAGTTGATACGGGTTGGTGTATTTCAGTTCGGAACGCGGACGGGGATTGGCCGCCTTGAGGCGCTCGAAGATCTCCCGAATCTTCTTTGCATTCATGAGCCGGGTCTGCGCCGGGCGCGGGCACGCGTCACCGCGCCCCGAATCTCCTTGCGGATTTGTTCGGAATCCGGGATGGTGCCGCCCGCCGCGTTCGCCTTTCGCCGCAATGACGACCGGCGGGCACGCTCGCGGCGGATGCGTGTCAGGCGTCGCAACCGTGCCACGGTCCGTTTTCGTGCCCGCGACACTCCCGATTCGTTATATTCGGGCCAGCGTTTGCCGACCGCTCGCGGGATGTCGTCCGTCATGTCGATGCAGTCCACGGGGCAGGCAGGAAGACAGAGTTCGCATCCCGTGCACTCCGCGGCCAGAACCGTGTGCATGAGTTTGGCACTGCCAAGGATCGCATCCACGGGACAGACCTGGATGCACTTCGTGCAGCCAATGCAGCGGGGCTCGTCGATGGCGGCGACGCGACGCGGCTCATGGATACCGCATTCCGGGTCCAGTGCCAGGGCTTCGTGGCCGGTGAGCCCGGCCAGGATCGCGATCGTCTCGTCTCCGCCCGGCGGGCAACGATTGATTTCGGCGTCGCCGCGGGCGATCGCATGGGCGTAGTCATGACATCGTGGGTAGCCGCAGCGGGTGCACTGGGTCTGCGGCAGCGCGCGGTCCAGTTCTCTCACGGACCGTGCAGGTGTACGGGTCTGCATCATGGTCGCGGGAGTATGGCGAGGCGCGTCGTGCCATGCAAATCCGCGAACCGCCGCTACCTTCCTATTTGATGCGCAGACCCGGTTGCGCGCCTTCGTCCGGATGCAGAATCCACAGGTCCTGGCCGCCCGGTCCGGCTGCCAGGACCATCCCTTCCGATACTCCGAAGCGCATCTTGCGTGGCGCCAGATTGGCCACCATGACGGTGAGCTTGCCAACCAGATCCTCCGGCGCGTAAGCGGACTTGATTCCGGCGAACACGTTGCGCGTTTCGCCGCCGAGGTCCAGGGTGAGCCGGAGCAGCTTGTCCGCCCCTTCCACGTGTTCGGCCCTGACGATGCGGGCGATCCGCAGGTCTACCTTGGCGAAATCATCGAAGCTGATTTCGGGATGCAGGGGATCGTCGGCCAGGGGACCGGTCGGGGTCTTGGTCTCAGTCACGGGTGCTAGCTCCTCTTGCGCCTGATCGAGCATGGCGTTTACCTGCGCCGTCTCGACACGGGTCATCATGTGTTCGAATTTGTTGATCGTGTGTCCCGTCAAGGGGGATTGTGGGCTGTCCCATTGGACAGGCCCGGCATTCAGGAAGGCCTCGGCCTTGGCCGCGGTCCGCGGAACGATCGGTTTCAGCCAGGTTATCAGGACGCGAAACTGGTTCAGGCCCTGGGTACAGATGTCCTGCAACTCCGCGTCGCGCGCCGGATCCCGGGCCACCACCCAGGGTTCGCGTTCGTTGATGTACTGGTTGGCTTGATCGGCAAAGGCCATAATCTCCCGCACCGCCCGGGAGTACTCCCGCTCCTCGAACAGTTCAGCGATTGCATCCCCGGCTTCGGCGAATTGCTGGTACATATCCGCTTCCGGCAGACTGTCCGCAAGCCTGCCGTCGAAACGCTTGTTGATGAATCCGGCGCAGCGGCTGGCGATATTGATTACCTTGCCGACGAGATCGCTGTTGACCCGCGCGACGAAGTCCTCGAGGTTGAGATCAATGTCCTCGACGTGGCTGTTCAGTTTCGCGCCGAAGTAGTAACGCAGGTACTCGGGATTGAGATGATCCAGATAGGTGCGGGCGTTGATGAAGGTGCCACGCGACTTGGACATCTTCTGCCCGTTCACCGTGAGGAAGCCATGGGTGAAGATCGCCGTGGGCGGGCGGAATCCGGCACCGCTGAGCATGGCGGGCCAGAACAGGGCATGGAAGTACAGGATGTCCTTGCCGATAAAGTGATAGATCTCGGTATCGCCCCCAGGATTCCAGAAGCGGTCGAAGTCCAGTCCCTCGCGCGAACACAGTTGTTTGAAGCTGGCCATGTACCCCACGGGGGCATCCAGCCAGACGTAGAAATACTTGCCCGGCGCATCCGGGATCTCAAAGCCAAAATAGGGCGCGTCGCGAGAGATGTCCCAGTCCTGCAGCCCGTTCTCGAACCACTCGGTGAGTTTGTTCGCCACTTCCGCCTGGACATGGCGCGGGGCGGTGATGTCCGGATGCAGCCATTCCCGCAACATGGGCTCGAAGTCACCCAGCTTGAAGAAATAATGCTCTGATTCACGCATCACCGGCTCGGCGCCGGAGATCACCGAGCGCGGATTGATCAATTCGCTGGTGTCGTAGCTGGAACCACAAACCTCGCAGCTGTCGCCGTACTGATCCTCGGCGCCGCAGCGCGGACAGGTCCCGCGGATGTATCGATCCGGCAGGAACATTTCCCGTTCAGGATCGTAGGCCTGCTGGATGATGCGGCTGGCGATGTGGCCCGCTTCGCGCAGGCGCCGATACAGGATTTCCGCCAGTTCGCGATTTTCCGGTGAGTGGGTGGTGTAGAAATTGTCGAAACCGATAGCGAAATCCGCGTAGTCCCGCTTGTGGCCCTCACCGACCTGGGCGATCAGTTCTTCCGGCGTGATGCCTTCGCTTTGTGCCCGCAGCATGATGGGGGTGCCGTGGGCATCGTCGGCGCAGACGTACCAGGCCTCGTGACCGCGCATGCGCTGGAACCGGACCCAGATATCGGTCTGGACGGTTTCCACCAGGTGCCCGAGGTGGAGCGGCCCATTTGCGTAGGGCAGGGCGCTGGTAACCAGAATGGTGCGACGGTCGCTCACGGGCTCGAGTTTCTCATGTCCGGCAGGGAAAGGCTGCGCCCGCAGGCGGCGCCCACTAAAAATCGGCCCGGAAAATAGCAGTTTTGCCACGGGCAGACCAGCGGCCCTGGCCCGCGCCGCGGGAGTCCCCGGGGGATGCCCCTTGTCGCAGTGGGGTCGATATTTGATATGATCCGCGCCCGCCCCCATGACATTCCGCGGGCGCCGGTGTAGCATTGCGCTCCCCAAGAATTGTTGACTGATTTACTGGAGTATTTTCCATGGCCGAAGTCACCCAGGCCCAGGTAGAGGCCGTCCTGAAGGACATGATCGATCCGTACCTGGATCGGGACCTGATCAGCGCCAAGGTCGTCAAGAACATTGCCATCGACGGCGGCAAGGTCGCCATTGAGATTGAGTTGGGTTTTCCTGCCAAGGGATACCAGGACACCCTGCGGAACAACGTTCACGAGAAGGTATCCGCCATCGACGGCGTCAGCGACGTGACCGTGGACATCTCCTCCAACATTGTGGGACACGCGGTGCAATCGGGTGTGAAGGCGATCGATGGCGTGAAGAACATCATCGCCGTCGCTTCCGGCAAGGGCGGTGTGGGCAAATCCACGACCTCGGTCAATCTGGCCCTGGCCCTGGCGGCGGAGGGTGCCACCGTCGGTCTGCTGGACGCGGATATCTACGGTCCGAGTCAGCCGCGGATGCTGGGCGTCAACGCCAAGCCCAACTCCGAAGATGGCAAGACCCTGGAGCCCATCGTCAGCTATCACCTGCAGACCATGTCGATCGGCTACCTCATTGACGAGGAGACCCCCATGATCTGGCGTGGCCCCATGGTCACCCAGGCCCTAGAACAGCTGCTGCGGGATACGGCATGGAAGGACCTGGACTACATGATCATCGACCTGCCTCCGGGCACCGGCGACACCCAGCTGACCTTGGCGCAGAAGGTCCCCGTCAGCGGTGCCATCATCGTTACCACGCCGCAGGACATCGCCCTGCTGGACGCGCGCAAGGCGCTGAAGATGTTCGAGAAAGTGGAAGTGCCGGTGCTCGGCGTCGTCGAGAACATGAGCACGCACATCTGCTCCAAGTGTGGCCACGAGGAGCACATTTTCGGCGCCGGCGGCGGCACTCGTATGGCCGAGGACTACGACGTGGACTTCCTCGGGGCCCTGCCGCTGGATATCCGGATCCGCGAGGAAACGGATTCGGGCAAGCCCACAGTGGTGGCAGAGCCGGAAAGCCCGATCTCCCAGACTTATCGAGAAATCGCGCGCCGGGCTGCGGCCAAGCTTTCCCTGCGCAAGAAGGACTACAGCGCCAAATTCCCGAACATCGTCATTCAGAACTCCTGATCGGGGTTCCAAGAAACTCGACTCCAATCCCGTGCGCGTCGCGCCGGATGACGCGGCCGCGCATGGCCATGGGCTCCATGCTCCCGAGGAACTCATTCAGGGTGGCGACGAACTCGGTGCCTACCGCCGGGAGCGGTTCGTGGCCCTTGCGCAGAAGAAATACCCCGCCGTGGCTTACATTACCCGTCTTGAGAGTAATTGGTTCACAATCCGGAGCCGTGACCACAACGTCGACTGAAACCTCATACCGTGTATGTTCGCGTTCGTTTCGTACGGTTGGAAGTGCCATCGCTTCTTGCCCTCCTTGTCGCTTTTCTTGCTGTGCCGTGAGTTGGTTCGCAAAAAATCCGTGAGTGGGGCCGGAGCCCTGGACCCCGATGAACAGGGTCAGAACCAAAATCTTAGACGGGCTTGCCGCACTCTTGGAGCAATGTGCGCAAAAGTACCGCGGCGCGGTGACCGAATGGCAAGAATTACCGACGGGCGATGATCAACAGAACGGTGGCAGCCAAAAAGGTCAGTGCTGCGGCCATGAGGAACGCCGATGACATCCCGGCCCACTGCCAGACGGCACCGAACAGGACCGCACCAGGGAGTACGAATACCCCGCTGACAAGGTGATACAGGCCAAAGGCGGTGGCACGCTGGTCGGCGGGTGCAAAATCACCGATCAAGGCCCGCTCCGCCGGTTCGGTCAGTGCGATGCTGGCGGAATAGGCGAGAAACATTAGCCAAACCGTGGTTGGTCCATCGGGCGTGAGGGCCAGCAGGACGAGCAGGCCAATCCGCAGCACCCAGCCGCCTACAACCACCGGCAGTCGGCCGATCCGATCGGAAAT
Source organism: Acidiferrobacteraceae bacterium (assembly GCA_037388825.1). Classification (NCBI taxonomy): domain Bacteria; kingdom Pseudomonadati; phylum Pseudomonadota; class Gammaproteobacteria; order Acidiferrobacterales; family Acidiferrobacteraceae; species Acidiferrobacteraceae bacterium. The sequence continues at coordinate 14,889 of JARRJV010000040.1, forward strand.
CTGGCCGGCCGGTATCGTGACCACTGCCTTGGCCGCGCTGGCGGCGGCCCAGATGAGTGGAATCCAATGGATGGCCAGCCCCCGCGATTGCGCCCACAGGACCAGGAATACCTCCGGGGTGGTGGCGAGGGCGAGGGAGCCGGCGGCCAGGATCAGGGCCTTGAGCCGCCGGTCGAGGTCACGCCAATGCAGAGGTGCGTGGCTGACCGGGGCCGGGGCGCTGGGTGCCAGACCGAAGACGAGCAGGACAATGACCAGCATTCCCGGCACCACCGAGGCGAGAAACACATGGGTGGTGGTGAGCCCGGCGGCGAGCAGGGCAAAGGCGATCAAGGGCCCGATGATGGCGCCTCCATGATCCATGGAGCGATGAAAACCGAAGGCCCGCCCACGCCGATCCCGGTCCACGGCGCTGGAAATCAGGGCGTCCCGGGGAGCGGTTCGTAGGCCCTTCCCCAGCCGGTCCAGGAATCGCATGAACAGAACCCAGGGCCAGCTCACGGCGACTCCGATGAGGGGGCGGGCGATATTCGAGGTCGTGTAGCCACCCACGACGAGCAGTTTTGGCCTCCAGCCCCGGTCCGCCAACCAGCCCGAGACCAGCTTGAGCACGCTGGAGGTTGCCTCGGCCAGTCCCTCCACCAGGCCCACGACCGCGGGCCCCGCTCCCAGGGTGGCCGTCAGGAACACGGGCAGCAGCGGGGTGATCATCTCGCTGGCGGTGTCATTGAGCATGGAGACCAGGCCCAGGACGACCACCGTGCGGGGGAGGAAGTGGCGCGGCGCGGTCAACCGGGGATTCCGCGGAGGAAATGGGGCGTCATGTATGGGGTCGCCGGCGACGGCCTGCTATGATGTGCCGGCCCTTGTGGCCGGGTCGGGCCCGGTCCCGGGATATCGCAGCCAAGAATCGAGAAGGCAATCGGGAGTCCTATGAGTATCAAGTCTGACCGCTGGATCCGGCGCATGGCGCAGGATCAAGGCATGATCGATCCGTTTGAACCTGGACAGATCCGCAACACGGAGGCCGGGCAGGTCATATCCTACGGCACCTCCAGCTACGGATACGATATCCGTTGCTCACGAGAATTCAAGATCTTCACCAACATCAATTCTGCCATCGTTGACCCGAAAAATTTCGACGCCAACAGCTTCATCGATTTCCATGGAGACGTTTGTATCATCCCGCCCAATTCCTTTGCCCTGGCCCGCACCGTGGAATACTTTCGCATTCCTCGCAACGTGCTGACGATCTGTCTCGGGAAGTCGACCTACGCCCGCTGCGGCATTATCGTCAACGTCACGCCGCTGGAACCGGAGTGGGAGGGTCATGTGACCTTGGAGTTTTCCAATACCACCACGCTGCCGGCAAAGGTCTATGCCAACGAGGGTGTGGCGCAGGTGTTGTTCTTCGAGTCCGACGAGCAATGCGAAACCTCCTATCGCGACCGCGGCGGCAAGTACCAGGGCCAGACCGGAGTCACCCTGCCCAAGGCCTGAAAAATGGCTTCTGCAGGGCCTTTCGCGCGGTTCCACCCGGGTCTATCCTTAAATAGATATCGGAACCCTACGAAATCGGGTACTCGCTGAATGAGCGCAGAACCGAAAGAAACCCTGATACTGGCTTCGAACTCCGAATTGCCCAGCCTGGACGCGATCGACGATCCCGCCTGGAACGCGGTCCTGGCCAGCGCTACACCGGTGAGTGCCCCGGCCGACACGGTGATGCTGTGCAAGGGAGATCCGTGCAGCAGTTTACTGGTGATCACCAAGGGCTCCCTGCGGGTGCACGAGATCTCGGAGGGCGGCCGGGAGATTGTGTTGTATCGGGTCTTCCCCGGCGACGTCTGTGTCCTTTCCCTGAGCAGCCTGGTCGACGGTGTTCCCTTTGGCGCCGAGGCCATTACCGAGACGGAGGTGGAGGGCTTCGCGCTCAGTCCACCCCAGTTCCGGAAGGCCCTCGCCGAATCGGAAGGGTTCCGCAATTTTGTCCTTTCCACACTGGCCCGACGCATGTGCGATGTGCTGGCCCGGGTTGAGGAAATTGCCTTCCGGCGCCTGGACAACCGTCTGGCCTGCACCCTGTTCCAGCTGTTTGAGCAGAGCGGGGAGGAGATGCTGAAGATCACCCATCAGGATCTGGCCAAGGAGCTGGGCACCACGCGCGAAGTCACCAGCCGTTTGCTGAAGGAATTTGAGCAGAAACAGGGCTGTATCCGGTTGCGGCGGGGGGCCATTGAACTGCTCTCCCGGGATGACCTGGCGGCCTTTGCCCGGCGCGATTTTATGTAGGCCTTTTGTGTAACTTAGGTTACATACACGTCGTTTATCCCCGCATATATTCTTCTAACCGGGGCCGCTGCTTATGCGGCCCGGCGCCTGGATCGCGCCCGACCGCCGGACATGGAGGAGGGGAAAATCAGCGACACAAGAACCAGATGTGGCGCCCGGGGCGGAATCCCCGGGCGAACCACGCGATCCAAGCACTGATTCCGTGCGCCCGCTCAGGAATCGTGACTCACCCTCGCATTATCCCGTGCCGGCAGATTTAGCCGGCGTTCCCGGATTCGCGGATAGATCAGCTCGAACACCACGGCCACACCAACGAAGCCGGCAAAGGCTCCAAGGGTCCAGGGATGTTCCCTGTAACCGTGGATCAACAAGACTCCCAAGGCAATCCACGAGGCTGCCGTGCCCAGGGCAGGCAGCAGGAATCCGCCCCCGGTGCGCCGCGAAAGTACCACCGCGGCCAGGTTCACCGCCCCGAAAATCAGCAGGAAGCCCGCGCTGGCCAGGATGGCGATCTCGCTAAGGTCCACCGTGTTGGCCAGGATCAGGGCAAGCGTTCCGCTCACCAGTACGCCGGCAGCCGGTCGATTCCAGGCCTCCCGGCGCAGCAGTCGGGGCAGTTCGCCACTGGTGGCCAGGGAATAGGCAAGACGCGCATTGCCGTACAGGGTTGCGTTGATCGCTGACAAGGTGGCGAGCAGGGCCGCGGCTGCGACCAGGCGAAAGCCGATAAGGCCCAGCCCGGGTCGGGCTGCCTCGGCGAGGGCATAGTCACGAACCGCGGCGATGCGAGCTGCGGGCACGGTGCCCACGGTAGCGATCGCGACGACGACATACAGCACGATCACCAGAATAACCGACCCAAAGAAGGCGCCCGGGAGCGTCCGCTCCGGGTCACGCACATCCTCCGCGGCGTTGGCGATCAATTCGAATCCCTCGTAGGCGACAAAGATCACCATGCCGGACGTAAAAATATCCATGGCGCTGCCCCAGGTGTGGGGAGACAGCCTCGCGCGGTCGATGGCGCCCATGCTTGCGGCAACCACAATGGCCAGCAGAACCAGCTTGGCCAGAACGATGGCGGTTTCCGTACGGCTGACGAGTTCCGCGTTCAGCAGGTTGATGGCGATGGGCAGGATGATCGCGGTGCTGATCAGCGCGTGCCGCAAACCGGGCGCCTGGCCCAGGGTGAAGAAGGTCAGTCCGTAGGAGCCGAAGGCGACGGCATACAGGGAGAGCGTGACGATATAGCTCAGCCACAGCATGAAATTGATGCTGCCGGTGACAAAGTCGGCGCCGAAGGCATGGTGAATGAACACCACGGTGCCCCCCTCGTTGGGATAGCGTACGGACAGGCGCCAGTAGGAATTGGCGGTGACGAGCGCAATCAGCCCGGCAAGCAGGAACGCAATCGGTGTGGCGCCGCGGGCGATGCTGACGGCCTCACCCAGCACGGCGAAGATTCCGCCGCCGACCATCCCCCCGATTCCAATCGCCATGGCGCCGGCGATTCCGATATTCCCGTTTCGCTGTTTCGGTTTTTGCATCCTGTTTCTTGGCGTGCGAGGCAATCCCGCAGGCTAGGGTAGCACGCGGTCCAGGGACCACCGAACGAGCAAGGGTCAGGGCGATATATGGCTGTGTCGCAGGCGCCAGCTGTCCCGCAACCAGTAGACGCCGAAAGAACCCATGGTCAGGAAACCGATAATCGCCGGACCGGTCTTGCCCATATCGGCATTGGCGATGGTCATGGAGATGCACATGATGCCGTAGGCCGAGGACGCCAGCAGGTTTGCTGTGCCGCGGGCCGGTTGGAAGCCGGAATCGATTCCCGTCGGCTCCAGGAGCAAAAAGATGTAGCAGAAGCTGAATGCGGTCAGCCACCAGCCAACGAAATTGTGTAGCGGGATGCCGAAGTACGATCCCGGCACAAGCCACAACCAATGCCCCTTCGCGACCATGGCCGGATCCAGTCCCAGGTCCCAGGCCACCATGATCAGGGCCGCGATTGCGGCCAGACGCAGCCGTGCACGAGCGTTTCCGGGGCGTTCCCCTACGAGACGACCGGCGATCCGAAACGAAAGATATCCGACCGTGAACCATGTCAGGGGAATCAGGATCGGAACGAGACCAAAAAGCTTGAGTCCCAGCTTGTGGGTGTAAAGGAGCGGCCCGAAGACCAGGCCGCCACTGAGCAAATTGATCGTTTCGAATGCGAGACTGATCGAAAACACAAGCGCGAACAGTCCGATCCCGCGGCGGAGGCCCAGACACATCAGCGCGTGGGCAAACGAAAACAGGAAGAATACCGCCGATGTGAACGTAAACAGCGGATTCGCCGGCCAGATCTTGGCCAGCTGCACGAATATGACCAGCAGGATCATGGAAACGGCGTACACGAACCACAAGGCGAACAGGGAATGCCTGGCGATACCGCGGAAGTGTATTGTTCCCGTGATCATTATTCCTGGGCGAGCGGCCGGCCGTGGTCCGCGGAAAGACTGAACGCCAAACGGCGCCTGATTTCTGTTCGCGGTCGGTATTGCGAGGCGACTCTTGCTGGTGCCGGAGATCGGTCTAGTAGGGGAGGGTAGCTTCGGGGGCCACCTTTCGGATCAGGTCCGCAAAGGCCTGCTGAATCCGCTTCAGCGCCGCCTCGTCGTCCCCCTCGAAGCGCAGCACCAGCACCGGCGTAGTGTTGGATGCCCGCACCAGACCGAAACCATCGTCAAAATCCGCGCGCAGTCCGTCGATGGTTGTGATCTTGGCGCCTGGAAAATCCGCGGCCTGCACGAGCTTTTCAACTACCTGGAAATGCTCGCCTTCGGCGAACTTCATCTGCAGTTCTGGCGTGTTGATGGTGTTTGGCAGCGAGGAAAACACCTCCTCGGGCGAGCGGGGATCCGCCGACAGGAGTTCCAGCAGCCGCGCAGCCGCGTAGAGTCCGTCGTCGAAACCGTACCAGCGGTCCTTGAAAAATATATGGCCACTCATCTCGCCGGCCAGCAGCGCGCCGGTTTCCTTCAGCTTCTTCTTGATAAAGGAATGCCCCGTCTTCCACATGAGCGCCTTGCCACCCGCAGCCTCTATCTCTTTCGGCAGTGTGCGGGTGCACTTCACGTCATAGATGACTTCCGCGCCGGGGTTGCTCGCCAGCACCGCGCGCGCGAACAGGATCAGCTGCCGGTCCGGCCAGATGATCTGGCCATCGGGCGTAACCACACCAAGCCGGTCGCCGTCACCGTCGAAGGCGAGCCCGACGTCATACCCGCCTTTCGCGAGCTCGGCCATGAGATCCTGCAGGTTCTTGGGTTGGCTGGGGTCGGGATGGTGATTCGGAAAGTGCCCATCAATTTCACAAAACAGTTCGGTGAGTTCACAACCCAGCGCGCGAAGCAGGCGCGGACCCAATTCGCCGGCGACGCCATTGCCACAATCCAGCGCCACCTTCATGGGTCGCGCCAGCTTGACATCGGACACGATGCGCTCGATGTAGGCGTCGCGCACATCGGCGTGGCGGATACTCCCGTTTCCGTGGGTCAGGTCGCCGTCCACGATACGCTGGCGCAGGGCCTGGATTTCGTCTCCGGAAAGGGTTTCCCCCCCAAGCACAATCTTGAAGCCGTTGTAATCGGGTGGGTTGTGGCTGCCCGTGACCGCGACGCCGGACGCCGTACCCAGTTCGTTTGTCGCGTAGTACAGGACCGGCGTCGGCACCATGCCGATGTCGATGACATCGATGCCTGCGGCGGCAATGCCCCGGCCCAGGGCCGCAACCAGCTCAGGTCCTGACAAGCGGCCATCGCGACTGATGGCGACCGACGTCTGTTTTCGCGCAGCGGCTTCCGATCCGATGGCGAGGCCGATTTGTTCGGCGGTCCCGGTCGTAAGGGTCTTCCCGACGATGCCGCGGATGTCGTAGGCCTTGAAGATTTCTGTCGGAAGACCGGTATCTGTTGTTGTGCTCATTGTCCTATTTGTGTCCTGAGTGACCGAAGCCGCCGGCACCGCGCCGGCTCTCCGCGAAATCGTTGACCACTTCGAAGTCCGCCTGCACTACGGGTACGACCACCATTTGCGCGATCCGATCCCCGGGTTCAATCACAAACTGCCGGTCGCCACGATTCCAGACTGAAACGAAGACCTGCCCCTGGTAGTCGGAATCGATCAGACCGACCAGATTTCCAAGAACGATGCCGTGCTTGTGCCCCAGTCCCGAGCGTGGCAGCAGGATGGCCGCGAGGCCCGGGTCTTCAATATGGATGGCGATGCCGGTGGGGATGAGGTGGGTTTCCCCCGGATCGACATGCATGTGTTCGTCGATGCAGGCTCGCAAATCCACGCCCGCCGAGCCTTCCGTCGCCGGCTTCGGCAAGGGAAATTCCTTACCGATACGTTCGTCCAGTATCTTTAGTTGTATCTTTTGCATGTAGTCTTTCTGCGATGGTTTGAATCAGGGTTCGTGCAAGCCGCGACTTGGGTTGCTGTTCGAGATCGACGCGACCATGTCGGTCGATCAGCGATAGCGCGTTGTCGTCGCTGTCGAAGCCACGTCCGCCTCCGACAGGATTGGCCGCGATCATGTCCACGCCTTTTTGCTCCAGCTTGGCGCGGGCGTTGGTCTCGAGGTTCTCGGTTTCCGCCGCAAACCCGCAGCTAAACGGACCATCGTCCAGGGCCGCAACGCTCGCGAGTATGTCAGGGTTCCGTACCAGTTCGAGCGTCAGGCTTTCGCCGTCTTTCTTGATCTTCTGTGCGGCCGTGTTGACCGGTCGATAGTCGGCCACGGCCGCGACGCCAATGAATATGTCGACACCGGTGATGTGTTCGTGGACCGCCTTGTACATGTCCCGGGCACTGCTAACCGGAACAGTCTTCACCCGTTGTGGCGGTGTGAGCGCGGTCGGGCCCGATACCAGAATCACCCGTGCCCCTGCCTCCACCGCGGCCTCGGCAATGGCGTAGCCCATCTTGCCGGAGCTGCGGTTGGTGATGCCCCGCACCGGATCGATGGCCTCCCACGTGGGTCCCGCCGTGACGAGCACGGTTCGACCGGCAAGGGTGCCCGTTTCAAACAGCCCGGCGGTGCGTTCCACCAGCTCCAGCGGTTCCAGCATGCGCCCGGGACCGGTTTCTCCGCAGGCCTGGTCGCCGGTGCCGGGGCCGAACAGATGCACCGCCATCTGGCGCAGCCCGAAGACGTTCCTTTGCGTCGCCGGGTTTTCCCACATCTGCTGGTTCATGGCCGGGGCGACCGCTACCGGTGCCGCTGTCGCCAGGCAAACCGCGCTCAGCAGGTCGTCGGCCCTTCCCTGGTTGAGCTTGGCCAGGAAGTTGGCGCTGGCCGGGGCAACCAGAACCACATCGGCCCAGCGGGCGAGATCTATGTGGCCCATGGCATATTCGGCGTCGGTATCCAGTAGGTACTGGTACACCGGGTGACCACTGACGGCCTGCAAGGTGAGCGGGGTAATGAATTCGCTGGCGGCCCGGGTCATGACCACGCGCACCTCGGCACCGGCATCGCGCAGCCGCCGGGCGAGGTCGGCGGACTTGTAGGCGGCAATGCCACCGGTGACACCGAGCAGGACGCGTTTATTTTGCAGATCGGCCATGTGATACAGTGTACTGCCGCAGGAAGACGAAATATACGGAACTACATGGAGGTAGTCATGCCCATCTCAAGCTGGCCCGTGGCGGAACGGCCACGGGAAAAACTTCTGCAACGAGGGCCATCGGCGCTGTCCGATGCCGAACTCCTGGCCATTTTCCTGCGCACCGGCGTGTCCGGACGTACCGCCGTTGATCTCGCGCGGGAACTTCTGGCCCGTTTTGGCAGCCTGCGCGCCCTGTTGTCTGCCGGTGAGGCCGATTTCTGTCAGGCCCCCGGTCTTGGGACCGCCAAATACGCGCAGCTTCAGGCGGTGCTGGAGATGGGCCGCCGCTATCTCGGGGAGCGACTGGAGCGGGGCGAGTCCCTGTGCTCGCCCACGGCCACCCGGCGCTACCTGACGGCCCGATTGCGGGACCGGCCGCAGGAGGTGTTCTGCTGCCTCTACCTCGATAACCGGCACCGCGTGCTGGCCTTCGAGGAGCTTTTCACCGGTACCCTGGACGGGGCCGCGGTCTATCCCCGGGAGGTGGTCAAACGGGCCCTGGCCCACAGTGCCGCCGCCGTGATCCTGGTCCATAACCACCCCAGCGGGGTGGCCGAGCCCAGCCGGGCGGACGAGCTCCTGACCCTGAGGCTCAAGGACGCCCTGGCCCTGGTGGATATCCGGGTCCTGGACCATCTGGTGGTGGGGGACGGTGAGCCGGTGTCTTTCGCCGAGCGGGGTCTGATGTAGGCCGGGGGTACCCCACCCCGGGGGATTCTGGTATAAATCCGGCTCTTTTTCGGCCGCCCGGCGGTCAAATCTAGAGGTTTCGTCATGTCGAAGGTATGCCAGGTCACCGGAAAGCGTCCGGTCTCGGGAAACAATGTTTCCCACGCCAACAACAAGACCAAGCGTCGGTTTCTGCCCAATTTGCACTATCGTCGCTTCTGGGTGGAGAGCGAGAACCGCTGGGTGCGTCTGCGCGTGTCCCATGCAGGCCTGCGCAACATCGACAAGAAGGGCATCGACGCCGTGCTGGCGGAAATTCGTGCCCGCGGTGAGAAGGTGTAAGGAGGCGATCCATGGCAGCTGTACGTGAAAAGATCAAGCTGGTTTCCAGTGCCGGAACCGGTTTCTACTACACCACCACGAAGAACAAGCGCACCAAGCCCGACAAGATGGAGCTGCGCAAATATGATCCCAAGGTGCGCAAGCACGTGGTCTTCAAGGAAGCGAAGATCAAATAGCGTTCCGTTTCAGCGAACACTTTCGGCGAACACAAGGAAACCCGGCTCTGCCGGGTTTTTTGTTACCGGTGGGGCGGTACGGTTCCGGCCTGGCGGGCCAGGAAAGCGGTTTTGGCGGATAATTCCAGGGAGCAAAGCCACTTGTACGCCAGGTTGATCGTCGGGCCGCAGGCATAGGCGCCGTGTCCGCGAACCACGATGATGCGCGTATTGCTCAGGGCGCGGCCAACGCGATGGGGCGCTTCCTCCATCATGTCCTGGTAAGCGATGTCGAGTACTCCGACGCGACCGAAATAAAACTGCCCTTCGAAATCGGCCGGCACGAAATCCGTGCCGTCCATGGTCAGCGCCAGTGTGTATGGACCATGGCCATGCAGGACCGCGCGGGTTTCTTCGTTGGCGCGGTACACCGATTGATGCAGCGGTGTATCCAGCGATGCGCCCGCTGCCGGCTCTCCGTTCACGGAACAGCGAACCAGTTCATCGGCTGCCAGGGTGTCGGCGCAGGCCCCGGTGGGCGTGATCCAGATTTCGTCTTCCTCGCGCACCGAGGCATTGCCGGAATGGGAGTCGTTTATCCCGTGTTGACGGAGCCAGCGGTAGTGCTCGGTCAGTTCCTGTTTCAGATCCATTGTGGTGTCGCGAAGGGACGGGAAAGAAGGTTGAATTCGGCAAGCATAGCAGAAACCCGGTTGGCGGATTACGGTCTCATATCAATACACGGGAATGTAACGGAACGCCTATGTACAATCGTCCTTGTTTCTGCCATAAATATGCGCGCAGTAAACGGATTCAGACTCTCGGTGTGGAATGGTGTACCCGCTGGAACAGCAAGTCCTGAGAACCGACGCCGGAGGCATGCCTCTGGAGTGGATCGACTACCGCGATGCGGTGCGCATCTATCACCTGGGCCAGGTGGCCTATTCCCTCGGAACAACGCTTTATCGCATTCACGGCGGCTATAGTGCCCGCACCGGGTTGCGCAGCGTCCTGGAAATCAATTCCATCATTGCTACCCGTGGAAACCACCACGCGCTGTACAAGTCGCGTAGCGGCTACACGCCACCGCTGAGCAACCAGGCACTATTCGCCCGTGATGCCCAGCTCTGTCTCTATTGTGGTGATCGATTCCCTGTCCGCGCCCTGTCACGCGATCACGTCAATCCGATCAGCCGTGGGGGAGAGGATCGATGGAGCAATGTCGTGACCGCGTGCAAGCGCTGTAACAATCACAAGGCCGGGCGCACACCGGAGGAAGCGGGTATGGAGCTTCTGGCCATCCCTTTTGTGCCTACCCATGCGGAGTATGTCTATCTGCAGGGCAAGCAGGTGCTGGCGGATCAGATGGAATTCCTGCTGGCCCATTTTCCCCGCACCAGTCCCTTGCATCAGAGACTGAAGCGGGGTGCGGAGCGTTAGACTGTGGATGGCGCCAGCGTGTAGGTACGCAGGCGTCGTGAAAATTCCCTGAGTGCCCGAATGCCGGTGTCTTCTGCCTGGCGGCACCACTCCTCAAGCGCATGAATCAGGTTATCCTGGGTCGTCGAAGATCGTTCCCAGATCGACTGCAGCCCTATCTTCATCTGATATACCGTGTCCAGCCGGCGGTTGCGACTCAGAACCTGTCGGAGCCTCTGCACGGTGTGTTCATCCAGGTGGCTGAACTCTTTTGACATCCATGCGCGGGCCCCCTTCAGCAGGGCACGGTTTTCGCGATCTTCGCCGTCGGCGTTCTTTAATTCCTCGCGGTGGACGCTGTGCAAGACCTCGCGGGTGAACCGGGCCATGATCTGAAAGCGGTTGCGAATGACGGCTTTCACGGTTTCCGTGTCGCAGTGCCATTTCTCCGGATCGGACGCCAGTTGCGGCGGAAGCTTCTTCACCCGGGCAAGCCCCAGAATTTCGAGGATCCGGATATACATCCAGCCGATATCAAACTCCCACCACTTGGCGGAGAGCTTGGCGGAACTGGCGTAGGTATGGTGATTGTTATGCAGTTCCTCGCCGCCAATCAGAATCCCCCATGGCACGATATTGGTGCTCGCATCCTGCACTTCGAAGTTGCGATAGCCCCAGAAGTGGCCGATTCCGTTGATTACACCGGCAGCCCAAAAGGGGATCCAGGCCATCTGCACCAGCCAGATGATTCCGCCGGGAAGAGGACCAAACAAGACCAGGTCGATCGCAAGCATGGTCACGATTCCGGCCGAGGGATGTCTTGTGTAGACATTGCGCTCGACCCAGTCCTCGGGCGTACCGAATCCGTATTTCTCCATGGTTTCCTGGTTGCGGGATTCGGCGCGGTAGAGCAGGGCGCCGGTCCAGAGTACGCGGTTCAGGCCCCGGACCTGCGGGCTATGAGGATCGTCCGGAGTTTCCACCTTGGCGTGGTGTTTTCGGTGAATTGCTGCCCATTCCTTCGTCACCATGCCCGTAGTGAGCCAAAGCCAGAGTCGGAAGAAATGGCTCACGACCGGATGCAGGTCCAGGGCGCGATGGGCCTGGTGCCGATGTAGGAAGATGGTGACGCTGGCGATGGTGACGTGGGTTAACCCGATTGCAGCGAGGGCGTAGCCCCACCACGGCAGGGAGAAAATACCGTCGATCATTCAAAATACCTCTGATTCTTGAGTGCGGGAGCCGGTGAAGGTAGTGTCATCTACTATATATTGTTACGCCGCCGCCGCAAGTCAAGTTGCGGCACGTCACGCACCTGGATTTGCCCATGAACACCCCTGTTACGCCATTGCTGGCGGTGGACATCATTATCGAGCTCAGCGACCGTCCCGGTCACCCCGTGGTGCTGATCCAGCGCCGAAATCCACCCCTCGGCTGGGCCATCCCCGGAGGGTTTGTCGATGTGGGCGAGTCGGCCGAACATGCCGCCGTTCGGGAGGCAGAAGAGGAGACGGCGCTCAAGGTGAGTTTGAAGGCCGTATTGGGCTGTTATTCGGATCCGGCCCGGGATCCCAGGGGGCATACAGCTTCGGTGACCTATATTGCCGAGGCGACCGGGGAGCCGCGGGCCCAGGAT
>JARRJV010000041.1 GCA_037388825.1 Acidiferrobacteraceae bacterium
ATCTTGCCTTAATCTTATGTTAATCATCGATTCTGTGACTTGGTGGTACGCTAGCGTGGCACCGGGGAAAGTGCGGTGTATATAAGAAAATACTAATAAATCCCACCTTTGCACTAGGAGACAAACAAAATGAAAAAGATTGCCAAGTATGGAGCTGTCGTCGGTATTCTCGCTTTTCTCTCGTTCCCAATGTTTGCGCAGGCAGGCGAACACGATCGCCACGGTAATAATGAATGTCCAGTCGGTCTGGTAAGCGGGCTCACGCTGGACCAGGAGTTCGGGCCAGGTTCGAGCACTATTACCCATTGCGTCAAGGTTCGGCATCATCTGCAAGTGGCAGTGGAGATCAATCGCAAGTGCCGCGGCGACATGGGTCCAGCTCCAGACCGCGTATGCAGCGGAAGTGGGCCGGATGCATTGGGAAATATGGAAAACATGATAAAGGACTATGAGATCACCAGCGGAATGAAGCGAGGTCATGACTACGAGATGATCGCCATCGTTCACGGGTCCGGAGGATTCCTGCTTCTGAAAGGAAATGAATACGAGGACCGGGTGAAAAACCTGATGGATGAAGGCGTGAAATTCTACTTCTGTCAGAACACCGCCCGCGGTTTCATCCGTGGTGGGATCCTTCCGCTGGGCGATGCGACGGAGCAGCTAATCGATGGCGTCGAATACGTGACGGCCGGCTTCACCGCCCTCGCGGATAAGGAGCAATTGGGCTGGAGCGTTGTGACGCCATAACTGACAACGTGTATCAAATTGAAGGGTGGCTGTTTCGGCAGCCACCCTTTTTTGTGGGGGTCTGTCTTCGAGTCCTTGCTCTGCTGCGGAAAAGGGATCTGATTTCCTTTCAGCGCCGGATTCTTCTTCCCCGCAAACACCATCGGCCCGAATCCGGCTAGGCGGGCGTTTCCGGTTGCTGGACCAGCAAGACCGGCAGGGTACAACGCCGTGCCACTCCTTCCGCGACGCTGCCGAGCAACATGCGCTCCACGCCACGGCGCCCATGGGCCCCCACCACCACCAGATCCGCGGGCCACTGACCCGCCTCTTCGACGATGACCGCGGCGACGTGTTGGGTCGGAGTTGCCGTTTCCAGGCGCTGGGTTCCGGCGTCGATCCCGGCATCCCGCGCGCGCTCCAGGCCGGCGGCAAGCAGCTTGTCGGCACTCGCCCGCCGCGCTGCGGTAATTGCATCGATATTGACGGCGAGTTCCGGGCCCAGGGAAAGCAGGCCCATGTCCACGACATGGATGATCCGCAGGGTAGCGGACAGGGACTTGGCAAGACCGATGGCGTGATCAAGCGCGCGCCCCGAAGCAGGGCTCTCATCGATGGCAACCAGGATGCGTGAATACACGATATCGGCTCCGATGACGGCCCGGTTTATGATGCTGATTGCCCCGTCGCGACTTCCTGGCGACGATGCAACTCGGCGATTTCTGCGTCCACATGGGCGATGACGTTGGTCAGCGCCTCTCTCCCCGACATTTCGCGCTCCTCCATGAGCCAGGGGCCGATCTCGGCCTTGAGGTTTTCCAGCGCCTCGACACTGGCCTGCAGCCGAACCATCATTCTCTTTCGTTCATCGTCATTCATCATTACCGTCCCCGTTCTCTGGCGTCGCGTCTACGGGAATGGCGGGATGGTCGGTTCAGTTCCTTCGCATTCCGCTTCGGGATGATGCGCCTTTATGATCGCCTCGAACTCCTCCACGCGCGCCCGCGGCACGTCGACCATCATCAAGAACTCTCCGTTCTCCATCGCTTCCTTGAACTTCACGATGCGGCGATCGCCGATATCTAACCCAATCAGGCTGGACATGAGGCCGCCAACGCCGGCACCGGCAAGCGCGATGGCCAGGACCGCCCCGCCACCGAGCACCAGCCCGGCCGGCGGCAGAGCCACCGCCACCAGTCCGGCCAGAACCCCGGTCACACCACCAAGGGCCACGCCCTGTTCCAGCGCGGGAATGAAGTCGGTTTTTTGCAGGAAGCTGGCCTCAGGCAGATCTTCCAGCGGCGTACCGCGTTTCGCCAGAACGTGGATGTGCCGTTCCTCGACCCGGGCCAGCAGCAGGTCGTCGACGACCTTCTTGGCGATATCAATATTTGGGGCCAGAAAATAAATACGCCTCATCATTCCTCCTTCGCGCTGGTAATACTCCGGGCCCGAGCCATCTCAACATTTCGGTCGGATTCCTTCTCGGCCGGGCTTTACCACTGCCTAAAGGCGCAGCCTATTACCTCCCATGGGAGACCGCCTTGACTCCTGTCAAACCCCGGTTCGCCTGGCGACGACGCGATGCCGGTCGCCCAAGAGCAAATGCATCAGAAGGCAATTGCCGACAAAACTGGTGAGCCGGCATGCTGGAAGCAACCCCTCTCTGATCCGATTTTTCCTGCTAGGGAATCACGCCGACCGCGGAGATTTCCGAATATCCGTCCAGGTTGCATTTGCCTGTCACGTAGACGCGCACCCTATTTCCCGATTTCACTGCCGCGAGAAGCGCTTCAAACATCTGTTCCGAGCCCGAGGTTCCATAGTCCTGATAGAACCCGGCCCTGTCCTTGCAACCACTCAGCTTGCTGTCGATGGAAAGCTTCACCTGATAGTAGTGGCGACTGGTAGGAACCAGTTCGACAACGTTTCCGAACTCGGTCCAGCCGGAATCGGCCCAAACGGGCAACGACACCGCCAGAATGCATGAGCCAAGCAGCATTGCCTGCCTAATCGTCATGACACCTCCTCCGCGCGACCAGCGTTGCCTCTGACCCGGTCTGTTTCTCTATCGCCAATGTTCTGCATTCTGACTACGATGCCCCCGCCCCGGATTTGGTCCGCAGAAGAATCGCGAGCAGCAGCATAAAAAGCGGTGCGGTGATTGCCCACGGAAACCCGAGAAAGAGCAATGGCGGCGAGTACTTCGGATAGAAATACACGATACTGATCAGCGGCGTCACGAGCACATTGGCGATGAACGACATCCGCACCCATTTCTCGAACCCCGTTTTTCCCAGGGCGGGGACCGCCAACAGGGTTGCCACGCCCATCGATATGTACCCGATGGCGTCGTAGTTCCAGAATAATGAATGGGGGGTCTGGTCCAGAATTCGAATCGCTTCCGCTGTTCCCCCGACTTTCGCGGGGAGCACTGTTGCCAGCTGGACCACGTAGTTCGCGGAAACAAATACCGCGTAGATCGTCGTGAAGATCAGTGCCGCCTGGGTCCAGAATTGCTTGTCCTTCCCTGTCAGGTAGTGGAAGGAGAGCATCTCCAACACGAAGGGTATGACAATACAGAGGGACGTTCCGTAGATGAGAATCTCGTCAAGCGGGAATTTGAGGACTCCGACAACTTGCAGAATCTGAACCACATCGAATGCGATGACCGAAGTAAATGCGGCCATGCCGGACCAGAACCCCACCTCGCTGATTTTCGTGGCCATCGCAACTCCCTTCAATCCCTTGCTGCGGGCGACTCAGGAATATTTGCAATCAGAGTAGAAATTCTTCGGCCAGCATTGTAGCGGAAATTGCTCTCTGACCCAGTTTTGTTGTTCTTTCCAGGCTCAGTCAGAGGTCGGAACGATGAAATAGCCATTCCGACCCCTTCTTGTCCATTTGGCCACTGGCGTTACGGGTTCAGGCCGCCTTCTTGTGGCGGGCATTGCTGAACTGCTCATTCACAAAGCGCCAGTTCACCACCTTCCAGAATGCCTTGAGATAGTCCGGGCGCTTGTTCCGATAGTCGATATAGTAGGCATGCTCCCAGACATCGCAGGTCAGCAACGGGATCTGGCCGTGGCGCAGGGGCGTGTCCGCATCGTGCGTGGTGGTAACGGCCAGCTTGCCGTCCTTGTCCATGACCAGCCAGGCCCAGCCGGAACCAAAGTGGTTGGCCGCTGCTGCAGTGAATTCCTCTTCAAATTTTTCCACCGACTGGAACTGCTGTTTGATCGCTTCCAGCAGTTCGCCCTCCGCGCTGCCCCCTTCCGGGCTCAGGCAGTGCCAGTAAAAGTCGTGGTTCCAGGCCTGGGCGGCGTTGTTGAAGATCTTGACCGCCAAGGCATGTTTGACAATATCCTCGAGGGATTTCTGTTCAAATTCGGTGCCCGCGATGGCGTCATTGAGCTTGGCCACATAGGCAGCATGGTGTTTGCCATGGTGGTATACGAGCGTCTCCCTGGAGATATGCGGCTCCAGCGCATCGAGTTCGTACGGGAGAGGAGGAAGTTGAAAGGCTTGTTTCATAGGGGCGCCTCCTTGGTTTTTGGATGAACGAATAGCTTGTACCCCCTGTGACAGGTCGCCGGGTGAATAGTTTTGGATTTAGCGATGTTTTGACATCAAAAATGGCTGGGCCAGGATCAAAAAGTTTTAAGACATTCCGACCTTGGGAACAACGGGGATCTGACCCCGGTTTTCCCGGCTTATCCGCCACATCCAAAGTACGGCAAATGCCCACGTGGATTGACCGGATCTCGCCTCGGATCTCGTACTGGTTCGTAAGAAGCCGGGTCTTTCTTGTATGCCTCATACGTTCGCCTGGCATGTTGGTAGTCATTGAAAGTCAGGGCAATGCCACCATTCCAGGTGAGTCCCCATGGCGCTCCCGCTCCTTTTTTCGACGCGATGAGGCACACGATCCCGTCGACGACCCTGACCTTTGGGTAGTCGTTCCTGAGAACCACGGATCGCGCGTATCCGTCTACGCGTTGCAGGAACTGCTGCCAAGTGAGCATCGTCGCTGTTTCCCGGGTGGACACATGCTGCCTGATCTTCTCCAATTTCTCCTGATCAATACCCTTGGGGATACCCGTGAACACGATAAAAGCCGGTTCGTCCTGATCGATAACAACATAGTTCGACGCTGAATCGATCTTCACATCCGACCGGGGTTTCACGATATTTGCATCGGAAGGTTTGCTGGCGTTCGCCCCGGTGTAGACAAGGGACACGGCAATCAACGCCAACAGAGCTGTCAATGGTTTGGAAGTCATTTTCAACATGTATCTCATCCTGCGGAATGCCAAAAAGGGGCCGGATCTCGGTCGTTGCCTGCACTATCGGAAATTGCTCTCTGACCCGGTTTTCTAGAGTCTGTAGCTGAAATCCAGCCTTCCTGTCTTGTACGCGGCATAGCAATTGCTGTCCGCCATCGTCATCTCCTTGTTCAATTGTCCGTTTACGAAGCTGAACATGAAGTTGCCCGTCACTGTCTCGCCTCGATCATCTCTCCCATCATATTTTGCGCAGGTCAGCCAGCCGTACTTTGTCAGGACCGGTTTCAATACCGAATGCATGTGCCCCCCGGCTCTATAGTCCCTGAGACCTACGGTATAGTCTTTGAGAAAGGCCTCCATTTGTTTCTTGGAATCGGGTGGATACGGGCCTATCTGATCCGCTGAATATTGCGTCGCGCACGCCGACAGTACGCTGATCGCAAGAAAAACAAACAGAATTCGTTTCATTTTTTTCTCCCTTCACATCGAATAGTCATCATCGGTGAAGAAGCTGGCACCCCGGCTATTGTCGCCCTGAACGACATGGGCGGGAATCCCCGGGAGAGAGAATCTGGATTTTCGCGGCATTCGAACGTCCTTGCCCGGATAATGGATAGCAGATCAGCATACCGGAGAGGCTGACTTAAGGGTACTGACCCCCTTTTCCCCATCAGTGGTCAAGCTCCTGTTTCTTCCCGATGACGAAATAACACTCGATGAAATAGGTATTCTCCGGTTCGGTTTCCGCATTTTCAGCAATGTATAGATGGTATCGGCCTTGTTCCTGGATGACGGGCTGAACCGTCGCCTTGCCATTGACCCAAACCGTACCGGTCGAATCGGGCGATATGACCCACTTTCCCAGGTCTCCGAACCTCGCCACTCCCTCGGGAAGATATTGCGATGATGTATGGAGCCATACCGTCTCGCCACCGGGTCGGTATATCAGTGCTTCCTCCGGATGCGGGGTTTTCATGCTCACAACCACGGTATCGCCATCCACTACGTCACAATGGATTGCAGCCGCGTGGCCAGCGTTTGCCAGAAACAGTAGGAATATCGTAGCCAGAGGTCTCATGTCCGCTGCCTTCTTCCCTCAAACCTTTTCTCACTGGCTCTTCTTTCTACGACCTGGACTTCTTCCTTCGAGACCGCTTTGGCGCAGTTTGACTCGGGCGCGGCCAGAGGAAGAAGACGTTCAGGGCGATGAACAGTCCGATGGAAATCCACGGATTGGCGAACGCGAGAATGGTCGCCAATCCGTAGCCCATGGGGCCGATGAGGAATCTCCGCCCGATGGCCTTGGCGATTTCGGGCGAAACATCGTCATGGAGCAACTCGCGGCGGGATGCCGCGTACCACCACATCCCGGTGACGAGCACCCCGATGACGGTCAATGTGCCCGCGTAGAAGGCGGTGGCGACATCCTGTCCGGCGCGAGTATGGAGCGCCTCGGCCAGAACCGCCGTGGGAAACGGCACGAACGCAATGAACATCAAATGCAGCGTGTTCAGCAGCAGGAGTTTGTGATCCGCGCGCACGATCCAGCCGAACATGGCGTGGTGGTTGATCCAGATCGCCCCGATCACTATGAAGCTGATGGCATAGGCCAGGTAGGACGGCCACAGGTGCAGCAGGCCGAGCCCCAGGGACTCCCCCGGGGGAACCTTGATTTCCAGCACGAGCAGCGTGATTGCGATTGCAAATACGCCGTCACTGAATGCTTCGAGACGGTCGGTATCCATTCTCTGGCCCTATATCGTTAGCGCCAAATGCTCTCTTATCCGGTATCTTTTGCAAGTGCTGCATCGACCATGGTCTGCGCATCATCCAGGATGCGGTGCAGGTGATCCTCGCCGGCGAAGCTCTCTGCATAGATCTTGTAGATGTCTTCGGTACCGGAAGGTCGCGCCGCAAACCAACCGCTTTGGGCAATGACCTTCAAACCGCCGATCGGCGCGCCGTTGCCGGGCGCCTTGGTAAGGATGGTCTGGATCTTTTCGCCCCCGAGTTCGGAGGTGCCTACCTGCTCTGCCGAGAGCCTGGCCAACATGTTCTTTTGCTCCGGGGTCGCAGGCGCCTCGATCCGATCATAGGCCGGCTCACCAAATTCACGCGCCAGGTCGCGATAGATCTCGCCCGGATCACGCCCAAGAGACGCAGTAATCTCGGCCGCGAGCAGGGCCGGGATGATGCCGTCCTTGTCCGTTGTCCACACGCTGCCATCCCGGCGGAGAAACGAGGCACCGGCGCTCTCTTCGCCGCCGAAGCCCAGCGAGCCATCATATAAACCATCGGCAAACCACTTGAAACCAACCGGGACCTCATAAAGCCTGCGCCCAAGTCTGGCCGCCACCCGGTCGATCATTTGACTGCTGACAAGCGTCTTGCCGATGGCGGCGGACCTGGCCCATTGTGGTCGATGTTGGAAGAGATAAAAGATCGCGACGGACAGATAATGGTTGGGAGGCAACAAGCCGGCATTACGGGTAACGACCCCATGTCGATCGTGATCCGTATCGCAGGCAACGGCGATATCGAAGCGATCCTTGAGGCTGAGCAGGCCTTGCATGGCGTAGGACGAGGATGGGTCCATGCGTATCTGCCCGTCCCAATCGAGCGTCATGAAGCGGAACGTCGGGTCGACCGTCTCGTTCACCACGGTGAGATTCAACCCATAGCGATCCGCGATCCGTCCCCAGTAGTGGACCCCGGCGCCGCCCAACGGGTCCACTCCCAGATGGATATCCGCGCCCCGGATCGCACTCATATCAAGCACACTGTCAAGATCGCTGACATAGCGAGTCAGATAGTCGTGGTGATGCGTGGTCGTTGCGCGTTTTGCCCTGGCGAAAGGGATTCGCTTCACGCCCTTCAGGTCGCTCTCCAGGAGCGCATTGGCCCTGCCCTCAATCCATGCCGTGACATCGGTATCGGCCGGCCCGCCGTTTGGGGGATTGTATTTGAAGCCACCGTTGTGGGGCGGATTGTGCGAAGGCGTGATGACGATGCCGTCCGCGAAACCGTCGGCGCGGCCGCGGTTGTATGTCAGGATGGCGTGCGATATCACCGGGGTGGGCGTGTATTCATCGTCTTGTGCCAGCATGACCTCCACGTCGTTGGCCGCCAGCACTTCAAGCGCGCTGGTCATGGCCGGCACAGAAAGCGCGTGCGTATCGATGCCGAGAAACAGCGGGCCATCGATGTTGTGTTGCTGACGGTACTGGCAGATGGATTGACTGATCGCCAGCACATGCCACTCGTTGAAGCTGGTGTCGAACGCGGAGCCGCGGTGCCCCGAGGTGCCGAAGGAAACGCGTTGACCAGGCAGCGACGGATCCGGCACATTGCTGAAATAGGCAGTGATCAATTCGGGTATGTTGACCAACATGGCCGCCGGAGCGGGCTTTCCTGCCAAGGCATCAATCTTCATTCGTGTGTCCTTTGCGTGATGCTTTCACTAGTGGCCAAGCAGCCACTGAATGCGATCATACGACATTGCATAGTGGATCAGCACGGCGATACCAAAGACCCAAGCCAGGTTTGATGCCCCCGTGGCGAACAGCGACCACGTAGCAGCAGCGAAGACTGCCAGCTCAAGGAAAAGACGGGCCATTCCCGGAACCACGACGGGCGCCCTCCCCGACCGGCTCGGGTCGCCCGGCACGGCAAAGGTGCCCCACAAGACCGCGGCGAGGACAGGAATCGCCAATGCGAGAACAAACTGAAGAACGCCCGTGGCCTGGTCCCACCCCCAGCGTCCCAAGGCAACCAGGGCGCCGATCTCAAGGATGAACCGCACGGCAAGGTTTATCGGATTGGCTCCCATCACAGCTCCTTTTTGCGCCGCACGAAGGATACCGGGGAAGGCCTGCCCCTTTTTTCTGCCCCGAATTATTGCTCTCTGACCCGGTTCTTCTCTATTCTATCTTCAAAATAAGAACGGGGCTGGGAGGCCTTTCTGATGAAGCGCGTACTTCGTATCGCCGGTATCTCGGCCGGCGTATTGCTCTTGGCTATTGCGGGTTTGTATTTCTATGCCGACCGTCACCTCAAAACCGAACTGGCCAGGACCTATGTGGTACCGGATATTTCCATTAGTCACGATGTCTCTGTCGCCGATCGGGCCCTCGGCGAGCACATCGTCCAGAAGCGCAATGGCTGTATCGAATGTCACGGCAAGGACCTCGCCGGAAAGACCATTATCAATGATCCGGCGTTCGGAAAGATATCCTGTTCAAATCTGACCCCGTTTGCCCTTGCCGGCATGTCCGACCGGGCGCTTGCCCGGGCACTACGTCATGGACTCCGGTCAGATGGCACGTCGCTGATCTTTATGCCCTCGTACGAGTACCAGAATCTCAGCAAATCCGATGTTGCGGCGATTATCGCCTATCTCCGAACCATCCCCTCGGTGGAAAAACCGAACACACCGATCGAAATCGGGCCGATCGGGAAAATTCTTTTTGCGCTGGGCCAGTTGCCGGTGCTGACCCCCGCCGCCATGATCCATCACGAAACCGGATTCGTTGCCAAGCCGAAGGAAGCCCCGAGCAAGGAATTCGGCATCTACCTGGTGAACTCTGCCTGCATAGGCTGTCACCGAAAGACATTGACGGGCGGTCCCATCGTCGGCGGCGCACCGGACTGGCCGCCGGCGGCCTACATTCGCTTCAAGGGACGTTCCGAATGGACTAAACAAACGTTTTTCAAAACCATGCAGACCGGCCTATCGGCCAGCAGCGGCAAGTATTTGCGGATACCGATGATCGAAGCGGTCGACAAATTCAACGACACGGAACTCACCGCCATCTGGCTTTATCTGAGCAGTCTGGGTCGGGACGCCAGCTAGAATCTTTCAGAGACTCCTGTTCTTCCTGACTCAACCAGACCATAATTCGGTTCTTGCAGGGCATAAGCTGTTATTCCATGCCCTGCAGCCAATAGCGCACCGAAACTAAAACAAGAACGAGGCCGGCATGAAGCTTTCCAGGATCTCGCTATCGATAATACTGGTGCCGCTGATATTTGCGGCATCTGCATCTATCGCACTCGCAGATGAGAATATCGATAGTCAGATTCAGCACTATACGCAGGAACTGAAGGCCAAGCCGAAATCAGTCGACTTGTTGATCAAACGTGGCGATCTGTATTTCAAGACGCACCAGTTTGACAAGGCGGTTGCTGACTTCAGCGCCGCAATCAGACTGGATGGCCACGCCGACAAGGCATACTTCGGACGAGGCCTCGCCCTGGGGCGCAATGGGAACGTTCGTCAGGGCATCAAGGATCTGTCGGTGTACATTGGCCGGCACCCGACTGATTCATACGGCTACACGAAACGCGGGATACGCTATCTCTGGCTGGGCGACGACAGCAGTGCCGAAAAGGACTTATCGATGGCAATCAAGCTGAATCCCAAGAACGCGGAAGCACACGATGATCTTGGTGTCGTATACGGGCGACGCGGTGATTACAAAACGGCATTCAAGAATTTTCTGGCCTGTGTCACCATCGATCCTACCTACTTCAAGGGCTGGCACAATCTGGCGATGGCGTATTACGTCTTTGGGGAGGATAAACCAGCTCTGGCCGCCATAGACCGTTCCTTGGCACTGGTTCCCGACCAGCGAAGTTCCATGCTACTCAAAGCGACAATTTTGCATGCGATGGGACGAGAAAAAGAAGCCGCTCAAGTAAAGGAAGACGCCGAATGGCTTCCCGTTGGCAACTCATCGGAGAATATACCGATCCAGTAACTCCCGAATAATTGAATAATTGGCGTCAGTGTGAAAACCATTCCTCTCTCCCGCCTGCTTCTGGGTTTTTGCTCTGATCCCAAATTTCTTGCTCTCGGACCAGGTTTCTTCTTCTACCCCAGGATTTCGGGATTGAGTTGCCACATGGAGTAATTCAGCGCCAGCGCGAAACTCACCCACAGGAGATAGGGAAGCAGCAGCCAACCGGCGGCCCTGCGTACGCGCCAGAACGCGATCCCGGTCGCGGCGATCAGGAACCACAGGATCACGATATCCGCAAAGGCCCAGCCACCGAGGCGCCATCCGAAGAACAGCCAGCTCCACAAGCCATTCAGTACGAGCTGGGCCAGGAATAGCGCAAGCGCCGGACGAACCCGCCCCGGTTCGCGAGTCCGCCAAACAAGCCACGCGGCGATACCCATGGCCAGGTACAGCACCGTCCACACGGGCCCGAACAGCCACGATGGCGGAGCCCACGACGGTTGTGCGAGCTGGCCGTAGAACGCCCCGGCATCGACCGTGGCGGCGGCACCCACCGCCGCGGCGACAAAGGTCACGCCTAGCCAGACCAGAAATCCCGGGACCATTCTGATTACCGAGTCGCTGCGCATCATCCCCCTCGCGAAAATGCATTCAAAAAATCATAAACCGAGATCTGACCCGGTCTTTTCGTCGGTTTTGATCTTGTCAGCTTTCCCTGTCTTCCTTATACGGAAGTTTTGTGTGGCCGTATCGATGGACCAGAACCGCCAAAGAGATGAGCAATATTGCAGCGGCCGTCACCAGGATGCGCCAGTTGTCGAGGCTTTTCATGTCCAGAATCAGGTACCGGGCCAGCGCCACGATTGCAATGTACATGGGCATACGCACCGGCAGCTTGCCGGAGTCAAGATACACCGCGACCATTGCCAACACTTCCAGGTAGATAAAAAGAAGCAGCAAGTCGGCCAGTCTGACTGTCCTTGCTTCCACCATTGAGGCAATTTCAATTCCTGCTGCAACCAGAGTCGCGATCGCGATTACGAAAAGACCCAGATCCTCCAACAGGGTGATTGTCTTGTGCCCAAGCCGGGTGACTTCTTTCATAAGAAAATGTCCTGTGAAAAAAACCGGTCAGGGAAAAACCAAAAACCGGGGTTTGCGGGACAAGGTTCACCTCCTTGTAAACACGGCGAATGGATACTCAAGATATTATCCGCGGCGGATATTAGAAACAAGGCGACCAGAACCATCCACGATGGTTCAGGAAGTGCTTGATGAATCTCGAAGAGATTCCAAGCGCGCTCTGACCCGGTTCTTTATACATGTTTTTCCTTGATTAGCTGAACCCGAACATCCTGGGTTTTTGGATACACCGCGGGCCCGAACTGGTTGTAGATGGCCACATCAGCGGCATCGCGACCATAACCGATTGCCACGTATCCACCTCTTAGTTCCGCCTGTGTCGCATCGAATGTGTACCAACGTCCATCGACATACGCCTCAAACCAGGCATGCAGGTCCATAGGCTCAAGCCCGTATAGATAACCCACCACCAATCGCGCCGGTATACTGAGACTGCGACACAAGGCAATTCCGAGGTGAGAAAGATCACGGCATACGCCCTGCTGCCTGGAATTCACTTCCACCGCGGACATGGGTATGTCACTGCCACCTGGTTCATTGCGAATGGTCTTACGCAGCCAGGTTTCAATCGCCTTGACCTGGTCATAACCCAAAAGCTGGCCCGCCGCGATTTCAGTAGCCATCTGGCCAAAGCGGTCCGATTCACAATATCGACTGGGTAAAAGATAACTGAGTACAGCATCGGGTAGATACTCGATGTCGACAAAGGGTGCTCCTGGTGCCTGATCCATTTGATCCGCAGTCATGACATCTGCAGAGGTATATACCGAGAAAGAACCAGGAAACGTAACCAGCCGCTGACAAAGATTGCCATAACTGTCAGTGAACTCATGAACCGGGACACTCGGCGTAAGCCTGTATTCCTCACTGGCTACCCACTGCTGCGCCCCGCTTCGTAATCGCAGCATTAGAATGAAAGGTGTTGGTACTGTGATATCGAATGTCATCTCACAGCTTGTGCGCAACCACATATAATAGTTCCTTCAATCAGCGGAAAAGGGGTCGGAGTGTTTTTTCTTAGGCATTCCCCTGCCCCTGCTTCTTTGCCTTTGGGCGGCCCCTGGTGTTCTGCCCAACCTGTCGCCCCAATGCCCTTTCGACCTGCTCCCGGAAACGATCATTGCCCAGCGGGTAATTGTGTGCAAGAGCCTCACGGATCCGATGGAGATCGATTTCCGGTATCTGGTATCGGAACAATTCTCGATAGGCCCGCTGGCGCGACTGCGCATTGGCATCCAGGGCACGATAGAGCAAGTGATTGGAAAGGAGACGGTTGACGTCTCCCCAGGCGTGATGCCGATAGCTGGACCAGCGGTATTGGTCCGGGCTGGCGACCATGTTGGCGGCAACGGGATTCATTTCGATGTAGCGCTGGCAGATCAGCAGGTAGGTATCGGCCTCCACCAGGCTGGCATTGTGCCGACCCTCCCAGAGGGTACCGCTGCGACGGTACGTCTTGTTGATGTAGGCGACATACAAACGCCCGACATGCTGCATGACCTGGGAGATGCCCCGGTCTGCACAGGTCTGGGTCATCAACAGGTGCACGTGATTGGTCATCAGACAATAGGCGTGGAGTTCGACCTCGTAGCGACGACAACCCTGCCCCAGGACCTCCAAATAGAATTGGTAGTCATCGTCCGCAAAGAAGCTGGCGTCCCGGTTGTTGCCGCGCTGGACGACATGGGCAGGAATTCCCGGCAAGTACATCCGTGGTTTTCGAGGCATCGCAAATCCTTTTGCGAGTCGCTGTTTTCTTGGATATTGGGAGCGAGTCTATCGAGAGACTTCCTAAAATTAAATCACTCCGACCCCTTTAATCTCCGGTTTTTCAATATTCCAAAGCCGAGAATGAGATAAACGTAAAACATGTGTCGCCCAACG
>JARRJV010000042.1 GCA_037388825.1 Acidiferrobacteraceae bacterium
CCGCCTTCTTCTAGGACGCTGCTCTTTTTTCCGCATTGGCCTCCTTTTCCTTTTTATCGGCCTTTGGATTTGCATCTTTCTTGGGTGCTTCAGGCTTGGCAACCGCTTCGCGGTCTACCAGCTGCACGACGGCCATGGGGGCATCGTCGGAAACGCGGTTGCCGGCCTTCAGGATGCGCAGGTAACCACCGGGGCGCTCCTTGAATCGCACGCCCAGATCATCGAACAGCTTGCCAACAATCGCGCGGTCGCGCAGGCGCGAGAAGGCCAGGCGTCGGTTGGCGACACTCGGCTGCTTGCCCAGGGTGATCAGGGGCTCGGCAACACGGCGTAGCTCCTTGGCCTTGGGCAGGGTGGTACGAATCTGTTCGTGGCGGAACAGCGATACCGTCATATTGCGGAGCATGGCCTTGCGATGCGCGCTCGTGCGATTGAGTTTTCGGCCGCTCTTCAGGTGTCGCATGGATAAATCTCCCGGGTCTGCCTAGGCGGTTTCGGTCTTGCCCGCAGTGTCCTGGAGGGAGGACGGCGGCCAGTTTTCCAGTCGCATGCCGAGGGACAGGCCATGCTGGGCCAGCACATCCTTGATCTCGGTGAGCGATTTCTTGCCCAGGTTCGGCGTCTTCAGCAATTCATTCTCAGTGCGCTGAATCAGGTCACCGATGTAGAAAATATTTTCCGCCTTCAGGCAGTTGGCGGAGCGAACCGTCAACTCAAGGTCGTCCACCGGGCGGAGCAGGAGCGGATCCATCTGCGGCTCGGCCTTTTCTTCCTTGGCGCCTTCCTCGCTCTTGAGGTCGACGAACACGGAAATCTGGTCCTGAAGGATGTTGGCTGCCCGACGGATCGCCTCTTCCGGATCGATGGCGCCGTTGGTCTCGATGTCCAGTACCAGTTTGTCCAGGTCCGTACGCTGTTCGACGCGGGCATTCTCTACATCGTAGGCTACGCGGCGGATCGGGCTGTAGGAGGCATCAAGCTGCATGACACCGATGGACTTGCCCTCTTCGCTGTCACCCGCGACCACCGGCATATAGCCGCGACCACGCGTCGCCGTCAGCTGCATATCCAGCGAGGTACCCTTTGTGAGGGTAGCGATCAGATGATCCGGGTCCACCACTTCGACATCATGTTCCAGGGTGATGTCGGCCGCGGTGACGGGGCCGGGGCCGCTCTTGCTCAGATTCAACACGACCTCGTCGCGGCCATGCATGCGCAGTGCAAGGGTCTTCAGATTCATCAGGATTTCGATTACGTCTTCCTGCACGCCTTCGATGGCGGAGTACTCATGTAGCACGCCGTCGATCTTTACCTCGGTGATTGCGCAACCGGGCATGGACGACAACAGGATGCGGCGCAGGGCATTGCCCAGCGTATGACCGAAGCCACGCTCCAGAGGTTCCAGCGTGACTTTGGCACGCGTATTGGAAACGGCCTGCACATCAACAAGCCGGGGCTTCAGGAACTGAGTCGCAGAACTTTGCATAGTGTCCCTTTAAACGTTAATTCGGTTCGAATCGATTACTTCGAGTACAGCGCAACAACCAGGGCTTCGTTGATATCGGAAGACAACTCCGCGCGGTCAGGAACGGCCTTGAAAACGCCCTTCATTCCGCTGGTATCAACCTCGACCCACTCCGGGAACCCGCGCTGTTCCGCGGCCTCCATAGCGGCCTTCACGCGCAGCTGCGCCTTGGCGCCGTCGGCCAGCTCGATCTGGTCACTGGCCTTGACCTGGTATGAAGGGATATTCACCCGCTTACCGTTAACCTTCACACCATTGTGGCGTACCAGCTGACGGCACTCGTCGCGCGAGGCGGCAAAGCCCATGCGGTAAACCACGTTGTCCAGTCGCGATTCCAGCAGTTGCAGCAGGTTCTCACCGGTTGATCCCTTCTGGCGATCAGCCTGGTCGTAATAATTGCGGAACTGCCGCTCGAGCACGCCGTAGATGGTGCGCAGCTTCTGCTTCTCGCGCAGCTGCAGCCCGTAGTCAGATACCCGGCGGCGGCGCTGGCCGTGCTGTCCCGGCGCATAGGAGCGTTTCTCCAGCGGACACTTGTCCGTGAAGCACTTCTCTCCCTTCAGGAACAACTTGCCCCCCTCGCGGCGGCAAAGACGGCATTTCGGGTCTGTATAACGGGCCACTACTGCTTACTCCACATATATATGGTTACACGCGACGGCGCTTCGCGGGGCGGCAGCCGTTGTGCGGGATCGGGGTGACGTCGACGATGCTCGCAATCTCATAGCCCAGGGCATTGAGTGCGCGAATGGACGAATCGCGGCCCGGTCCCGGACCTTTGACCCGCACTTCCAGCGTCTTCAGGCCGTATTCCTGCGCCTTACGTCCGGCACGCTCGGCCGCGATCTGCGCAGCAAAGGGCGTACTCTTGCGCGAGCCGCGGAAACCGGAACCGCCACAGGTCGCCCAGGACAATACATTGCCCTGACGGTCACTGATGCTGATGATGGTGTTGTTGAACGACGCGTGAACGTGGGCGATGCCCTCGGCGACGTTCTTCTTCACCTTCTTCTTGGAACGGCTAGCTTGCGTTGCCATGAATCTTCACCCTACTTCTTGATCGGCCGGCGCGGTCCCTTGCGGGTGCGGGCATTGGTCTTGGTCTTCTGACCGTGGACGGGCAGACCGCGACGATGGCGCAGACCGCGGTAGCAGCCAAGGTCCATCAATCGCTTGATGTTCATGGTCACCTGGCGGCGCAGATCGCCTTCCACGGTACGCGCGCCAACTTCGCGGCGAATCTTCTCGACCTCGTCTTCGGTGAGGTCCTTCACCTTGCGGTCGCGCGGAACCGCCACGGCGTCGCAGATGTCCTGCGCCGTCTGGCGGCCAATGCCGTAGATCGACGTCAGCGCGACGTCGACATGCTTATGAACCGGTATGTTGATGCCTGCAATGCGGGCCATTCACGTATTCTCCAAGGACCGACCGGGGGCGCGAAAACGCGCAAGGATACTGTCCAACACCCCAAAAATCAACCAATTAGACCCGAAACCGGGTCCCCAACTATCCCTGACGCTGCTTGTGCGTCGGGTCCGAGCAAATCACCCGTACCACGCCCTTGCGCCGTACGATGCGGCAATTTCGGCACAATTTCTTCACCGATGCCCTGACTTTCATGACTACACTCCTGTCCGTTCGACGCCGGCCCTAGCGCGGCAGCGTCATCCCGCTCAGGTTCGCCTTCTTCAGCAGGCTCTCGTACTGGCGGGACATGATGTGGGTCTGCACCTGGGCCATGAAGTCCATGCACACCACCACGACGATCAACAGGGACGTTCCGCCAAAGTAGAACGGCACGTTCCAGTTGACATACAAAAACTCGGGCAGCAGACACACCAGTGTGATGTAGACCGCGCCCCCCAGAGTCAGCCGCGACATGACCTTGTCGATGTACGAGGCGGTTTGCTCCCCGGGACGAATTCCGGGAATAAACGCCCCGGATTTCTTCAGGTTGTCCGCTGTCTCCTTCGGGTTGAACACCAACGCCGTATAGAAGAAGCAGAAAAACACAATCGCCGACGCGTACAGCACCGCATACAGGGGCTGCCCGGGCGAGATCGTGGTCGCGACATTTCGCAACCAGGCCATACTCTCGCTCTGGCCAAACCAGTTCGCCGCCGTCACCGGGAACAGGATGATACTGGAGGCAAAGATCGGCGGAATCACGCCCGCCATGTTCACCTTCAGTGGCAAGTGGCTGCTATGCCCCCCGATCATCCGCCGTCCCTGCTGCCGCTTGGCGTAGTTCACCGTGATCCGGCGCTGGCCCCGTTCCACGAATACGACGAAGGCGGTCACGCCAACGGCGACAATAAACAGCAGCAGGACGAACAGCGGCTGAAATGTCCCGCGTTGTGCCAGGTCCAGCGTCAGTCCCACGGCTCCGGGCAGGCCGGAAACGATCCCGGCGAAAATCAGCATCGAAATCCCGTTGCCGATACCGCGCTCGGTAATCTGCTCGCCCAGCCACATCAGGAACATGGTCCCGGTAACCAGCGTTACCACGGTGGTGATGATGAATCCGGTTCCCGGAGTCGATACCACCTGGTGCCCGCCAGGCTGACTCTCCAGTCCCACGGCGATCGCACCCGCCTGCACGATGGCCAGAACCACGGTGCCATAGCGTGTGTACTGCGTAATCTTGCGGCGCCCGGCCTCGCCTTCCTTCTTCAGTTCCTCAAGTGAAGGAACCACGGACTGCAGCAGCTGCACGATAATAGATGCCGAGATGTACGGCATCACGCCCAGCGCAAACAGCGACATGCGCTTGAGCGCGCCACCACCGAACATGTTGAACATGCCGATGATCGAATTCTGTGTACCCTTGAACATCTCCGCCAGGGCAATGGCGTTCACCCCCGGTATCGGGATGTGGGCACCGATCCGAAATACAACCAGGGCGCCAAGCAGGAACAGGATTCGGTTGCGCAGGTCGGTAAGCCGGCCGGAGCCGCCCGCGCCTGGCATGCCTGCCGCTGCTCGTGCCATCAGTCCTCGACCTTGCCGCCCGCGCCGGTAATCGCTTCCCTGGCGCCCTTCGTGGCCATCAAACCCTTCACGGTGACGGCCTTGTCCAGCTTGCCGGACAGGAAGACTTTGGCGCGTTTTGCGTTCTTGCCGATGATGCCGGCTTTTTTCAGCGCGTCCAGATCAATCACGGCCGCATCCACCTTGGCAAGCTCGGCCAGGCGTACTTCCACCGTATCCTTGTGGAACGGCGCAACGAAACCGCGCTTGGGCAGGCGACGCTGAAGCGGCATCTGCCCGCCTTCGAAGCCGACCTTGTGATAGCCGCCGGCACGGGCCTTCTGACCCTTGTGACCGCGGCCCGAGGTCTTGCCCAGACCCGATCCGTGACCGCGACCCAGGCGCTTGCTGCCCTGCTTGCTTCCGGTCGACGGTTTGAGTGTATTCAGTCGCATGCTAGATCTCCTCGCAGCGCACCATGTACGACACCTTGTTGATCATGCCGCGGATCGCCGGTGTATCTTCCAGCTCCACGGTGTGGCGAATCCGGCGCAGGCCGAGGCCGCGCACACAGGCCTGGTGCACTCGCCCGGCACCGATCGGGCTTTTCGTCAGGGTTACCTTCAGTTTCTTCGCCACGTCTGTTCCCCTAGCCGAGAATTTCCTCGACGGTCTTGCCACGCTTGGCGGCAGCACTGTCCGGACTCTGTACCTTGAGCAGACCCTTCACCGTCGCACGCACCACATTCACCGGGTTGCGTGAGCCGATGGACTTGGCCAGCACGTCTTCCACGCCAGCCACTTCGAACACCGCGCGCATGGCGCCGCCGGCGATGATGCCGGTACCCTTGGACGCGGGCTTCATAACCACCTTGGCGGCACCGTGCTCGCCGACCATGTCGTGGTACAGCGTGGTTCCGTCCAGCGACACACGGATCATGTTACGACGGGCATTTTCCATGGCCTTCTGTACGGCCACCGGCACCTCGCGCGCCTTGCCACGACCGATGCCCACGCGGCCCTTGCCGTCGCCAACCACGGTCAGTGCCGAGAAGCCGAAAATCCGGCCGCCCTTGACCACCTTGGCCACGCGCCGGATGTTGATCAACTTCTCCTGGAAGTCGTCGCCGCGAACACTTGCACCTGTTGCCGCCATAATCTATCGCCTCAAAACTTCAGTCCGTTTTCCCGGGCCGCATCCGCCAGAGCCTTGACCCGACCGCTGAAGGAAAAACCCGAACGATCGAAGGCCACGTCGGTAACACCGGCCGCCTTCGCCTTGTCCGCAATGCGCTTGCCGATCACGGCTGCGGCGTCGCGGTTGCCACCATTCTTGAGCTGGCTGCGCACCTCGGCCTCCAGCGTCGACGCGCTGGCCAGGACGCGACCGCCCGTCGGATCGATGATCTGGGCATAGATGTGCCGCGGCGTCCGGTGGATGCACAGACGCGTGCTGCCAAATTCGGCAATCTTGTACCGGGTCTTGCGCGCACGACGCGCCCGTCTGGAAAATTTGTCCATAGTCCTCGATCCGCCCTACTTCTTCTTGGCCTCTTTCATGACCACGCGTTCGTCGGCATAACGCACGCCCTTGCCCTTGTAGGGCTCCGGCGGACGATAGCGGCGAATCTCCGCGGCCACCTGGCCAACCTGCTGCTTGTCCGAGCCCTTCACGACGATCTCCGTCTGTGTCGGGCATTCAATCGTGATCCCGTCGGGGATGGGATAGGCCACCGGGTGGGAAAAGCCCAGGGTCAGATCCAGGGCCTTGCCCTTGACCGCCGCGCGATAACCCACACCAACAATGGCCAGCTTTTTCTCGAAGCCCTGGCTCACACCTTCGACCATGTTCCCCACCAGGGCCCGGGTGGTACCCGCCATGGCCCAGGCGTCGTCGCTCTTGGCCTCGAAGCGGACTTCATCCCCTTCCTGGTTCAGATCCACCGTCGCGTGCAGACGCTGCTGCAACTCGCCCTTGGGGCCTTTTACCTTGATCACACCGCCTTCGACGCGAACTTCAACGCCGCTGGGCAGTTTGACCGGATTCTTTGCTACGCGAGACATTCGATTTCACCTACGCTACGTAACACAGGATCTCGCCGCCGACACCGGCCTTGCGAGCATCCCGTTCGGTCATTACACCCTTGGAGGTCGAAACGATGGCGACACCGATGCCGCCCGCCACCTTGGGCAGATCGTCCTTGCCCCGATACTGACGGCGTCCGGGCTTGCTGTACCGCTGCAACTGCTCGATGACCGGCTTGTTGTTGTAGTACTTGAGCTCGATCTCCATGACCGGCAGACCGGTTTCTTCCGCCTGGCTCACACCGGCGATAAAGCCCTCGTCCTGCAGCACCTTGGCCACCGCCATCTTCAGCTTGGACGCCGGCATGCGCACGCTCACCTTGTCCGCACGCTGGGCGTTGCGGATGCGGGTCAACATGTCCGAAATCGGGTCTGTCATCATATCGGGTATCTCTTCCTTACCGTCTGTCCGGTGTCTTACCAGCTCGCCTTGTGCGCGCCCGGTACTTCGCCCTTCATGACCAGTTCCCGCAGCTTGTTGCGGCCCAGGCCGAATCGGCGGTAATAGCCGCGCGGGCGGCCGGTCAGTCCGCAGCGGTTGCGAACCCGGGTTGGGCTCGCATCGCGCGGGATTTTCTGCAGCGCCAGCGTCGCCTCGTAGCGCGTTTCGTCGTCCGTGTTCGGATTCTTGATCAGCGCCTTCAGCTCCGCACGCTTGGTTTCGTACTTCGCGATGGTTTTCTTGCGCTTAACGTCGCGCGCGACCATGCTTTTCTTCGCCATCTCGTCTTTCCTCTAGCTGCGGATCGGGAACCGGAAGGCATCGAGCAATGCCCGGGCCTCATCGTCGTTCCGCGCCGTGGTTGTAATCGTAATATCCATTCCGCGGATCTGATCGATCTTGTCGTAATCGATCTCCGGGAAGATGATCTGTTCGCGCACACCCAGGGTGTAGTTGCCACGACCGTCGAACGACTTGCCGGACAGCCCACGGAAGTCCCGGACACGCGGGATCGCAATATTGATCAGACGATCCAGAAATTCGTACATTCGATCGCGGCGCAGCGTGACCTTGCAGCCGATGGGCCAGCCCTGGCGCACCTTGAAGGCGGCCACAGACTTGCGTGCCTTGGTAACCACAGGCTTCTGACCGGCCAGCGCGGTCATGTCATTGACGGCGTTCTCAATCAGCTTCTTGTCCGCCATGGCCCCGCCGACACCCATATTAATGGTGACCTTCTCGATCTTCGGGACCTGCATGACACTGCTGTACCCGAACTGCTTCATCAGCGCCGGGACAACTTCCGTCTTGTAGTACTCTTGTAAACGTGCGTTTGCCATATTCCTGTACCCGGACTAGATGTCCGCGACCTCACCGCTCTTCTTGAAGTAGCGCACGCGGCGCCCGTCTTCCAACGTCTTGATACCCACGCGTTCCGGCTTGCCGGTGACCGGATTTACCAGCCCGACATTCGAAACATGCAGCGGTGCCTCACGATCCACGATGCCGCCGGGCTCGCTCTTGTTCGGATCCGGCCGCACGTGCTTCTTGACCATATTCACGCTGCCCACAAGCACGCGATTGTCGGGCCGAACCTCGATCACGGTCCCCTGCTTGCCCTTGTCCTTGCCGGCCAGCACCTGCACCTTGTCGCCTTTCTTGATCTTGCGCATCTGCGTTCTCTCTACAGCACTTCCGGGGCCAGCGAAATAATCTTCATGAAGTTCTCGGTACGCAGTTCACGCGTCACCGGACCGAAGATACGGGTTCCGATGGGCTGCAACTGGGCGTTCAGAAGCACGGCGGCATTGGTGTCGAAACGGACCACCGAACCGTCGGGCCGCCGCACGCCCTTCTTGGTGCGCACCACAACCGCGTTGTACACATCACCCTTCTTCACGCGACCCCGCGGGATCGCCTCTTTCACGCTGACCTTGATCACGTCACCAATCCCGGCGTAGCGGCGCTTGGAGCCGCCCAGCACCTTGATGCACTGCACCTCTTTGGCCCCGCTGTTGTCGGCCACCGCCAGGCGGCTCTGCATCTGAATCATCGTTTTTACCCTGTTTTTTCCGTTCCGTACCGGAAAAGGCGGGCGAGTTTACCACCATTGGCACCCACCCAGAAATCTTTCCTATACCGCCGCCGGCCGCTCCAGTACCTTCACCAGACGCCAGCTCTTCTGCTTGGACATCGGGCGGCATTCCTCGATCTGCACCAGATCCCCTTCCTGGCACTCGTTTTTCTCGTCGTGCGCATGCAGCTTGGTGCGACGACCAATGTACTTGCCGTACAGCGGGTGTTTCACGCGCCGGTCGACCTGGACAGTAATGGTCTTGTCCATCTTGTCGCTGACCACGCGCCCGGTCACGCTGCGGCGGATTTTCGTGGCTTCTTCACTCATGCCGATTTACCCTGCTTTTCATTCATTACGGTACGGACACGGGCAATATCCCGCCGCACCTGCCGCAGCTGGGAGTTGTTCGCCAGCTGACCGGTCGCATTCTGCATGCGAAGATTGAACTGTTCGCGCAGGAGGCCTTCCAGCTCTTCCTTGCACTTTGCATCGTCCATCGCGCGGATGTCTTTCGCTTTCATCAGCCTACATGTCTCGCAACAAAGGTTGTCCGGACCGGAAGCTTGGCCGCCGCCAGGCGCAGGGCCTCGCGTGCAATCTCTTCGCTCACACCTTCCATCTCGTACAACATGGTTCCCGGCTGGACCAGGGACACCCAGTACTCCGGGTTGCCCTTGCCCTTGCCCATACGAACTTCCAGCGGCTTCTTGGAGATCGGCTTGTCGGGGAACACCCGAATCCAGATTCTGCCGCCACGCTTGATGTGACGCGTCATTGCACGTCGAGCCGCCTCGATCTGACGTGCCGTCAGGCGTCCGCGGGTGGTCGCCTTCAGCCCGTATTCGCCAAAGCTGACCTTGTTGCCGCGCGTAGCCAGGCCGCGGTTGCGACCCTTGTGCTGCTTGCGGAACTTCGTTCTCTTGGGCTGTAACATCTCTTCTCTACCTTATCCGTTCGTTTCTCAGGCGGATGCCTCGGCTGCTTCCGGGGCTGCCGCCGGCGTCTCTTCCTCAAAGACCTCGCCCTTGAAGATCCAGACCTTCACGCCAATGATGCCGTAGGTCGTCCGCGCCTCGGCGAAACCGTAGTCGATGTCCGCGCGCAGGGTATGCAGGGGCACGCGACCCTCACGGTACCATTCGGTACGCGCAATTTCGGCGCCGTTCAGGCGACCCGCCACCATAACCTTGATGCCTTCGGCTCGCAGACGCATGGCATTGGTCACCGCGCGTTTCATCGCGCGACGGAACATGATGCGTTTCTCCAGCTGCTGGGCGATGCTCTCCGCCACGAGCTGTGCATCCAGCTCGGGCTTGCGCACTTCCTCGACCGCCAGATGCACGGGCTTCCCGGCCATGGCCGCCAGTTCCTTGCGCAGCTTCTCGATATCCTCGCCCTTCTTGCCAATGACGATGCCTGGGCGGGCAGTGTGAATCGTCACACTGATGTTCTGCGCCGGCCGCTCAATCACAATCTTGCTGACAGCGGCGTTCACCAGCTTGCGCTTGAGAAAATCCCGCAGCTTGAGATCGGAGATCAAGGTGCCCGCGTAGTTCCGGTTTCCGGCATACCACTTGGAACTCCAGTCCCGGATAATGCCGAGACGCATGCCGACCGGGCTGACTTTCTGACCCATTACTTGCCCCCTTTACTGTTCTCGGCGACCGCCACCGTCAGATGGCTGGTGCGCTTCAGGATCTGCGTACCGCGACCCTTGGCACGGGCACGCCAGCGCTTCATGGTGGGACCTTCGTCCACCTGCACGTTGCTGACCTTGAGCTCGTCGATATCGGCGCCAGCATTGTGCTCGGCGTTGGCGATGGCGGATTCCAGCACCTTGCGCAGCGGGTGCGCGGCCTTCTTGCTGCTGAACTTCAGGATCTCCAGCGCACGGGCCACGGGCAGACCACGGACCTGGTCCGCGACCAGACGCGCCTTCTGCGGCGAAATATGCACGAACTTCAGTACAGCCTTGGTCTGTTCCATGGTGCTGTCCTACTTGGCCTTCTTGTCCGCGGCATGGCCCCGGAACGTGCGGGTCGGTGCAAACTCACCGAGCTTGTGACCGACCATGTTTTCCGTCATCAGTACGGGCACGTGCTGACGACCGTTGTGCACGGCGATGGTCAGCCCGACAAAGTCCGGCGTGATGGTCGAGCGGCGCGACCAGGTCTTGATCGGACGCTTGCTGCTTTCGGCCACCGCCTTTTCCACCTTGCTGATCAGGTGGTGGTCAACGAATGGGCCCTTGCGAATCGAACGTGGCACGGCTTACCCCTTACTTCTTCCGGCGACGGACAATCATCTTGTCCGTACGCTTGTTGGCACGAGTCTTCTTGCCCTTGGTCGGCACACCCCAGGGCGAAACCGGATGGCGGCCGCCGGAAGTACGGCCTTCGCCGCCGCCGTGCGGATGATCCACCGGGTTCATGGCAACACCGCGAACCGTCGGGCGGATGCCGCGCCAGCGCTTGGCGCCGGCCTTGCCGAGCTTGCGCAGGTTGTGTTCCGAGTTTCCGACCTCGCCCACGGTGGCGCGGCATTCAACGTGAATGCGGCGAACTTCACCGGAACGAAGGCGCACCTGCGCGTAGTTGCCGTCGCGGGCCACCAGCTGCACGGCGGCGCCGGCAGAGCGGGCCAGCTGCGCACCCTTGCCCGGCCGCATTTCCACGCAGTGTATCGTGGTACCGACCGGAATATTGCGGATCGGCAGGCTGTTGCCCGCGCGGATCGGCGCATCGGCGCCGGACATCAATTCGTCACCCTTCTGCACGCCCTTCGGAGCGATGATGTAGCGGCGCTCACCATCGGCGTACAGAACCAGCGCGATATTGGCGCTGCGGTTCGGATCGTATTCCAGGCGCTCCACGCGCGCGGCAATCCCGTCCTTGTTCCGACGGAAGTCGATCTTTCGGTAGTGCTGCTTGTGACCACCACCCTGGTGACGCACGGTAACCCGGCCGCCGTTGTTGCGGCCACCGGCACGGCTCTGCTTCTCCACCAGGGGCGCATAGGGGCTGCCCTTGTGCAGATCCGGGTTTACGACCTTGACCAGTCCGCGGCGACCCGGCGATGTTGGATTGACTTTTACGATTGCCATTTCGGTTCTTCCCGTGGGCTACTGCGCGCCCATGAAATCAATATCGTGGCCCGGCTTCAGGCGCACATAGGCCTTCTTCCAGTTGGCCCGTTTGCCGGTCTGCTTGCCATATTTCATCTTGCCCCGGACGTTGATCACCTGCACCGTATCTACTTCCACCTCGAACAGCTTCTCGACGGCGGTCCTGATTTCCGGCTTGGTCGCGTCCTCGCGTACCTTGAATACCATCTGACGGTTCTTCTCGGCAGCGGTCGTGGTCTTTTCCGAAACGTGCGGCGCCAGGATGATCTGGTAGATGCGCTCCATGTTCATGCCAGCACCTCCTCGAAACGCTTCAGCGCGTCGGCGGTCATGACCACCTTTTCGTGCCGGATCAGGCTGACCGGATCCACACTGTTCACCGTCGCCACATCCACGCTGCGCAGATTGCGCGCCGACAGGGCCAGGTTGCGATCATCCTCAGTAGTGACGATCAGGGCATCGAAGCCGCCCAGCTTGCCCAGCATCTCGTTGAGCAGCTTCGTCTTCGGCGCATCCATGGTCAGCGACTCAACCGTAACCAGACGGCCCTGACGCACCAGCTCGGACAAGATCGACCGCATGGCGCCGCGATACATCTTCTTGTTCACTTTCTGATCGAAATTCTGCGTAGTCGCAGGGAAGACCTTGCCGCCACCGCGCCAGATCGGGCTGCGAATCGTGCCTGCACGGGCGTGACCGGTTCCCTTCTGGCGCCACGGCTTGGTGCCACCGCCACGTACCGCGGAGCGGTTCTTCTGTGCGCGGGTGCCCTGGCGGCCGCCGGCCTGGTAGGCCGTCACTACCTGATGAATCAGGGGCTCATTGAAGCGCGCGCCGAACACCGCTTCCGACACTTCCACGTCGGATTTGGCGGAGCCGCTGTCATTCACAATGCTCAACTTCATCGTTCTTTACCCTTGTTCGCCGGCGACTGCCTTGCGGGCCTTGACCGACGGACGAATGATCACATCCGCGCCCTTGGGGCCCGGGATCGAACCCTTGACCAGCAACAGGTTTCGTTCCGGATCCACGCGCACCACTTCCAGACCCTGCTGCGTCCGCGTGACATTGCCCAGATGACCGGACATGCGCTTGCCCTTGAACACGCGGCCCGGAGTCTGGTTCTGACCGATGGAGCCCGGTGTACGGTGATTCAGGGAGTTGCCGTGGCTGGCCCGACCACCGCCGAAATGGTGGCGCTTGATGACGCCGGCAAAGCCCTTGCCAATGGTCGTGCCCTGTACATCCACCTTCTGTCCCGGCTGGAACATGTCCACACGGATTTCGCCGCCGGCTTCCAGGCCCTCGTCCTCGCCTTCGTCCAGGCGAAATTCCCATACACCGCGGCCGGCGCCGGCGCCGGATTTGGCAAAGTGTCCAGCCATGGCCTTGTTCACCCGCCCGGGGCGGCGCTCGCCCACGGTCACCTGGACCGCGCGGTAACCGTCGACTTCCTCGGTGCGCAACTGGGTCACGCGGTTGGGCGCAACATCCAGC
Source organism: Acidiferrobacteraceae bacterium (assembly GCA_037388825.1). Taxonomy (NCBI): domain Bacteria; kingdom Pseudomonadati; phylum Pseudomonadota; class Gammaproteobacteria; order Acidiferrobacterales; family Acidiferrobacteraceae; species Acidiferrobacteraceae bacterium. The sequence continues at coordinate 13,220 of JARRJV010000042.1, forward strand.
ACCGTAACCGGCACTGCCGCGCCAGACTCCGCGAACACGCGTGTCATGCCAATCTTGCGTCCTACGATTCCCGTTGCCATTGCTGCAATCCGTCAGTAATCAGTTCAGTTTGATTTCCACATCCACGCCGGCCGCCAGGTCCAGTTTCATCAGCGCATCCACGGTCTTGTCCGTGGGCTCAATGATGTCCATGATCCGCTTGTGGGTGCGGATCTCGAACTGGTCACGTGACTTCTTGTTCACGTGCGGCGAACGCAACAGCGTGTAACGTTCGATCTTGGTCGGCAACGGGATGGGGCCGCGCACCAGCGCACCGGTGCGCTTGGCGGTGTCGACAATTTCCGATGCCGAGCGATCGATCAGTCGATGATCGAACGCCTTTAGCCGAATACGAATCTTCTGGTTGGCCATATCCCGTTACTCAATAATCTTCGCCACCACCCCGGCGCCGACGGTACGACCGCCTTCGCGGATCGCGAAGCGCAGGCCTTCGTCCATGGCGATGGGGGCGATGAGGGCGACCGTCATCTTCA
>JARRJV010000043.1:0-5951 GCA_037388825.1 Acidiferrobacteraceae bacterium
CGGATCACCCAGGGGGCTGCCGATCTTGAATACCATCGGCATGAATACGTTGTGGCGTACCAGGAGGGCCCGGGCGAGTTGCGAGTCGACATTGAGTGCGTACTCGGCGCTGCGCAGTTTCCTCTGGATGGTTCGGATCTCACCGCGCGCCGCGCGCGGGTAGCGGGTCTTGTTTACGTACCTGGTCAGATCGTGGATGTATTTCAGACCGAGATCCGTCTGGGGTTCGGACAGGATGATCTGCAGCCCGACCGCCTTGCTGCGGGCATGGGCCAGCTTCCGCATCATTCGCGCCAAAACCCCGCGAGACCAGGGCCAGCGACCAATCTGCTTGATGCTGGGCTCGTCGATGGCGACGATCGCGACGTTGTCCGTGGCCTTGGTGCTACGGTGGGTTTGGCTAACCCCTACGTCGTAGGCGACCCGCTCGAGCTTGGAAAGGAAACCCTGCCCCCGGGCGAGGACTATGACGAGAACGGTGAGCAATAGGGCTATGAGCCAGTCTTTTTTCCACAGCCCGGAAATCAATCGGAATTCCTCATGCGCCCCTGTTTTTATGCGGTCGGAGCGAATTTGGCCCGACCCCGGTTTTGTCTTAAGTGTAGATTATAAGTGATTGAGTATACAGCCAGTATATAGCCGCCAGAGGCCCTGGCCGCCAGTGTTTCAGGGCAGGAGGATTTCGAGGACCTTGGCGTAGATCCGGGAAAGTCGGTCGGGATCGGTGACGTCCACGCATTCGTTCACCTGGTGGATGGTGGCGTTGGACGGCCCCAATTCCACCACTTCGGCCCCCATGGGGGCGATAAATCGCCCATCCGAGGTGCCTCCCCCCGTGGAAAGGACGGGATCCGGGCCAATTTCGTCGCGGATGGCCTGTTTGACCGCTTCCAGCAGGCGCCCCTGTGCCGTCAGGAAGGGTTGTCCGGAGAGCCGCCATTCAAGGGAAAATTCCAGCCCGTGGGCCTTCAGGACGTCCTCGGTGCGGGAGCGCAGCTCGGCCTCCGTGACCGCGGTGCTGAAGCGGAAGTTGAAATCCACGGTCAGGTCGCCCGGGATGACGTTTTCGGCCCCGGTCCCGCCATGGATATTGGAAATCTGGAAGCTGGTGGGCGGGAAATGTTCGCTCCCCTGGTCCCAGGTTTCGCCGGCACGGGTGGCCAGGGCCGGAAGGGCCCTGTGGATGGGATTGTCGGCCAAGTGCGGGTAAGCGACGTGGCCCTGGCGTCCGCGCACGGTCAGGCGCCCGTTGAGGGAGCCACGGCGCCCGTTTTTCACCACGTCCCCCAAGGTCTTCTCGGATGCCGGTTCCCCGACGACGCAGTAGTCAATCCCGATCCCGCGCTCGGTGAGCCACTCCACCACCTTCACCGTTCCGTCGACAGAGGGACCTTCCTCGTCCGCCGTGATCAGCAGCGCGATGGAGCCCCCGTGATCGGGATGGCGGGCGACGAAATCTTCGATCGCGGTGATGAAGGCGGCGAGAGAGGATTTCATGTCCGCGGCACCGCGGCCGTAGAGGCGGCCGTCACGTATGCTTGGTTCGAAGGGCGGGCTGGTCCACTGCTCGAGCGGGCCGGTGGGGACGACATCGGTGTGGCCGGCAAAGGCCACCACAGGTGCCTGGTCGCCACGGCGCGCCCAGAAGTTTTCCACGTCAGCAAAACGCAAGCGCTCCACCTGGAAGCCTAATTTTTCCAGTCGGGCAATCATCAGGTCCTGGCAGCCCTCATCCGCCGGGGTCACCGACGCACGACTGATCAGTTCCTGGGCCAGTTCCAGAGTGGGATCGGCCATATTGGATCCTTCAGATCTCCCGCAGCAGTTCGTTGATACCGACCTTGGCCCGGGTCTTGGCGTCGACCCTCTTTACAATGACGGCGCAATACAGGCTGTAGGTCCCGTCCTTGGACGGGAGATTTCCGGATACGACGACCGAACCGGCCGGCACACGACCGTAGCTCACCTCGCCGGTTTCCCGGTCATAGATCTTGGTGCTCTGGCCGATGTAGACCCCCATGGAAATCACGGAACCTTCTTCGACAATGACGCCTTCGACTACCTCGGAGCGTGCGCCGATGAAACAGTTGTCTTCAATGATGGTGGGCGCCGCCTGGATGGGTTCCAGCACTCCGCCAATGCCCACGCCGCCGGACAGGTGTACGTTCTTGCCGATCTGTGCGCACGAGCCGACTGTGGCCCAGGTGTCTACCATGGTGCCCTCGTCGACGTAACCGCCGATATTGATGTAGCTCGGCATAAGTACGGCGCCGGGGGCGATGTAGGCGCCCTTGCGAACCGAAGCCGGTGGTACCACGCGGAAGCCGCCTTCACGAAAGCTGCGTGAGTTGTAGTCGGCAAACTTGGCCGGTACCTTGTCCCAGTAATTCGTGAACCCGCCCTTGATGAAGCCGTTGTCCTCGATCCGGAAATAGAGCAGCACCGATTTCTTTAACCATTCATTCACGACCCACCGGTCACCCTGTTTTTCGGCGACGCGGGCCCGGCCGGTATCCAGCAGGTCGATGGCCTCGAGGACCGCGTCCTTCACCTGCGGGTCCACGTTGCGCGGTGTAATGTCGGCGCGACGTTCGAATGCGTCGTCGATGATGCTCTGGATGTTGCTCATGGGATCTTCCCCGTCGTTTCTTATCTATTGAAGATAATTTGCGTACTGTGCCACGCGTTGCGCCGCTTCGATACACTCCGCTACCGGGGCCACCAGTGCCATGCGCACGTACCCGTCGCCCGGATTGGCGCCATGGGCCTCCCGTGACAGATAGCTGCCGGGCAGAACCTTCACGCCGGTGGACGCATACAGACCCCGGGTGAACTCCGTATCCGTTCCCGGAACCCGGGCCCAAAGGTAGAAGCCGGCCTCGGGCCTGTGCACCGACAGGACCGGTTCCAGGATCGGCAGTACAGCATCGAATTTTTCGCGGTACTGTTCCCGGTTGGCGAGCACGTGCTGTTCGTCGTTCCATGCCACGATACTTGCTTCCTGTGCCAGATTCGACAGGGTGCAACCGTGATAGGTCCGGTACTGGAGGTAGTCTTTCATGACCGCACCATCGCCGGCAACAAACCCCGAGCGCAAACCGGGAAGATTGGATCGTTTGGACAGGCTGTGAAAGACCAGGCACCGATGGAAGTCATCGCGGCCGAGTTCGCTAGCGACCTGCAGGAGACCAACGGGAGGCGCGGTCTCGTCGAAGTAGATCTCCGAATAGCATTCATCGGAGGCCACCAGGAAGTCATGGCGGTCGGCCAGTTCCAGCAGGAACCGGTAGTCATCGCGGCCGAGCACGGCCCCGGTTGGGTTGCCGGGACTGCAGACGTATACCAGTCGCGTACGGTCCAGGATCTCCACGGGCACGCTGGAGAAGTCCATCCGGTAGCCATTGCCAGCGACGGTATTGAGGTAGTAGGGCTCGGCACCCGCCAGCAACGCTGCCCCCTCATAGATCTGGTAGAACGGGTTCGGCAGGATCACCACCGGCGTGGTGTCACCGTTCGCCGGAACCACTGCCTGGGCAATGGAAAACAGCGCCTCCCGTGTTCCGCTGGCTGGCAGCACGTGCCGTGCGGGGTCGATTCGGTCCGGGGCAATGTTGAAGCGTCGACTCAGCCAGCCGGCGATCGCCCGTCGCAGGTCATCCAGGCCACGGGTTGATGGGTATACCGACAGTTCGGACAGGCTCCGTTGCACCGCTTCCATGACCAGCGGTGGCGCCGGGTGTTTCGGTTCGCCGACGGACCAGAAGATCGGCGATTGTCCTTCCGGCGGAGACACTCCCTCCAGAAGGCGCGCCAGTTTCTGGAACGGGTAGTCGTGGAGTCGCGCAAGCTGGGGGTTCATGGAATGATCGGGGTTCGAAGGCGTGCGGATTATACGGGAAGGAGGAATTGTGGCCAAACCGGTAGCCGGATGGCGGCCAGTTGCGGCGCTGTTGGCCGGGTCCAGCATGTGGGGTGTGGTGTGGTACCCCATGCGTGTACTGGAAGCCCACGGACTCGCAGGGCCCTGGTTGACCGCGTATGTCTATGGGGCGGCCACTCTTGGCGGACTGTTTCTTGCCCGGGGCGAGCTGCGCTGGATTGGGAGGCGACCCTGGTTGCTGCTGGGTCTGGGCCTGAGCGCCGGTTGGACCAATCTGGCCTTCGTATTGGCAATATTGGACGGAAACATCATGCGGGTGCTGTTGTTGTTTTACCTGTCTCCCGTTTGGGCCGTGGTCCTGGGGTGGTGGGTGCTGAAGGAAAAGGTCAGCACGGGTTCCATTGCAGTGCTCATCATCGCCTTGCTAGGCGCGGCACTGATGTTGTGGCGCTCCGGTTCGGGCCTGCCCTTGCCCCGGGACCCTACCGACTGGCTGGCATTGAGTTCCGGTTTCGCCTTCGCCGTGTCCAATCTGTTCGTGCGTTATGGCTCGGAGATACCCGTCTCACTGAAATCCCTGAGCGCCTGGATCGGGGTCGTGGTACTGGCCACGCTCGTCGTCGGGATACAGGGCATCGCGGTCCCATCGGTGACTACGAGACTCGTACTTGGCGTGCTGGCCCTCGGCTGGTTCGGTACGGTCGTGATGACCATGTTGGTCCAGTATGGCGTCAGCCATATGCCGGTGCACCGTTCCGCCATCATCCTGTTGTTCGAACTGGTGGCGGGAGCAATCTCTCAACAGCTGTTAACCAATGAGACAATGAGCGCCCTGGAATGGGGCGGGGGCGTACTAGTGGTTGCCGCAGCCTTGCTGAGCGCCTGGCGGGAAAAGACATAGCCGCGCATCTGTGAGGACCTTTGCTGCTTTTTCGTGAACAGCCCGTCTCTTCCTTCCCGGTCTTGAGGAAAATTGATTTCGATCAACTTGCAGTGGACGGGAATGTACTTCCATTGGTTTGTTGGATATAAATCAGTCGCTATGCCTGGATGCAGGGCCGGGAGGCAGGATCCGTGAATGCACGTCAGCAGTTCTGGGATCAGGCAGGCGCTACCGATTTTGATGTGGCAATCATCGGTGGCGGCGTTACCGGCGCGTCTTTGTATCATCACCTCTGTCAACGCGGACACCGCGTCCTGCTTGCCGATCAATCCGACTTTGCCGCGGCCAGTAGCCAGTCTTCGGGCATGTTGGTCTGGGGCGGCTTGCTTTACCTGCGCAATTTCGATCTCCGTGCCGTGTTCCGGTTTTCCCGCGCGCGTGATTCCCTGATTCGCTCCGGAAAGGAATGGGTCCGTGCGGAATCCATCCGCTACATCCCGGCGGCCCACGGCGGACGCAGTGCGCAACTCGTCCAGGCCGCCCTCTATCTGTACTGGTCCATGGGATTGTTTCAACGGCATGCGCCCAGCCGAGAGCGCGACTTTGCCGAGCGCAGCCTGATTCGATCGCGAAATCACCTCGAGGCCCTGTGCTACGAAGAGGGTGTTCTTCGTGAATCTGACGCCCGCTTCGTGTTGCACTGGATTACCCCACACCAGAATGAAGAACAGATCCCGCTGAACTACTGCGCGGTGAGTGACGGCCTGTTCAATGCACGGGACGGTACCTGGGCGCTGCAGCTCTGCGATACCCTGGGTTCTAATCAGGTCACGGCCCGGGCGAGAGTGGTAGTCAACTGTGCCGGTGTCTGGACCGATGAGGTGAACCGTCGCTTCGGAATCCGGTCGCCGGTACGCCATCTCCTGAGCAAGGGCGTCTATCTTGGACTTGCGCGGCCTGCCGAGCACCAGTCACCCCTGGTATTCGAGATGGGCGAACACGGGGATGTGCTCACCCTGCTGCCATGGGGGCCGGTATCCCTCTGGGGCCCAACCGAGACGAAAGTCGAAGATATTGCCTCCGGCTATCGCGTTGATGAAAAGGATCTCGCTTTTCTTCTTGAGCACGCGCACAGGGAACTGGACCCGGCGCCGGGTCGCGATGACATCGTCTCCTTGCGTTGCGGGA
>JARRJV010000043.1:5993-56658 GCA_037388825.1 Acidiferrobacteraceae bacterium
CCTTCGTCTTTTGATGAAGACGTCTACCCTCTGGATATTTCCCGACGCCATCGGTTGGTGGTGGATCCGGATCGACCGTGGATTTCGTTCTATGGCGGCAAGCTGACCAACTGCATGGATGCTGCGGCGGACATTTATGCACACCTTCCGAGGCAACGGTTCGCAGCACCGCGAATCAACGGTGTGCACCACGAGCCGCCCGGGGCCATCGAGCAGATGTCCTTTCCCGGACTCAATGACCCGGTACCGACGGTTGGATGGACCGTTGAGCACGAGTTTTGTCACACGCTGGCCGACTACCTGCGTCGGCGAACGAATATCGCCCAGTGGGTCGCGCGACAGGGCTTGGGTCGCGGGGACGAAAATATAGCCCAGATCCGGCGCATCGCCCTCGAATTGAGTCAGGGTGATGTTCAGGCGGCGGACCGGGAGCTGGATCGCTATCGGGCCTTGGTCAGGGAGAACTTCGATCAGGTCTTGGGTGTTGCATAACCAGGAGGGAAATCGCATGGATACAAGAAACACAAAGCTTCCCGCGATTCTGGGTGGCCCGCCTGCAGTGACCGCGGACCAGCTTGCGGCCAACCTCTGGCCCCTGCTCACCCGGGAAGACGAAGAGGCTGTGTTGGATGTGATGCACGATGGAAACATCTCGACCCATCCCGTGATCCGTGGACTGGAACAGGATTATCGAGGGTTGACCGGGCGCAAGTATGCGCTCGCACATTGCAACGGTACCGCAGGGCTGTTGGCCGCATTTTTTGCCCTTGATCTCCAGCCCGGGGATGAAATTATCGTTCCGTCCGCAACGTTCTGGGCGTCGGTACTTCCGATGCTGTGGACGGGCGCGGTGCCGGTCTTCTGTGAGAGTGAGCCACAGCGCTTGGGTCCGGACCCGGAGGATATAGAGCGAAGAATCACGTCCCGCACGCGCGCGATTGTGGTCGTCCATCTGTGGGGCTTGCCGTGCCGCATGACCGAAATTCTGGACATCGCGCAGCGGCACGGACTACGCGTGATCGAGGACGCATCCCATGCCCATGGCGCGATTTGGCGTGATCGACCCTGCGGTTCTCTCGGAGACATTTCGGTCTTCAGTCTGCAGGGGGACAAACTGGCGCCGGCGGGGGAGGGAGGTGTTCTTCTTACCGATGACTACGCTCTCTATGAACGCGCGACGTGTCTCGGGGACATCACCCGTTTTTTTGAGCTGGAATGACAGCTGAAACACCTGCCGGAACGCAATCGGCGGCGTCGGAACAACCTGGAATACCTGTCACGGAAGCTGGAGGTCCTTGGATTTGACACCTTCCTTGCGCCGGCGCACATCGAACGTACCTATTTCGAGTTTCTGATCCGGCCTGATCCGGGGCAACTGTCTCTGCCGACCGAAACCCTGATTGCGGCACTGCAACAGGAGGGATGCCAGGTCGGGTCGCCACGATATCCACTGGTGCACCAGCAGCCTTTCTTCAGCGAAGGGCACTACCGAAAGGTCTTGCGCAGTGACCGCGAAGACCTGCCGGACTATTCACAAGTTCGTCTGCCGGTAACCGAGGCCGCGAATCAATCCCTGGTGAAGTTGCCAGCCTTTCCCAATGCGGATCGGGAGCTGCTGGATCAATATGCCCAGGCCTTTGAGAAGGTAATCTCCCATGCCGATGCAATCCTTGCACGAGCCTGACAATACGCCGATCCAGCCGGCGCATGGACTGAAGCGCGCCGCGTTGCTCGCCGCGGATCGGGGCCTGTACGTCCTGCACCTGACCACGACTCTGCTGATCGTGTTCGGCTGGATCCCTGCCGCAACCCGTATGATCAACTGGTATCTGATCGTGGCAACCTTTGTGTCCTGGCTGGGTTTTGGTCTGATCTTTGGATTCGGTTATTGCTTGTTTACCGATATTCAGACTCGAATTCGTCGGCGTTTGGGTACGGGTGAACCACTGGAATCCTTCGTGAAGGATGTCGCGGATCGCGTTACGGGACGCAACTGGAATGCGAGGCATGTGGAAACGGTCACCCAGGTGGTCTTCTATGTCTGTGCCGCCGCCTCGTTCTATGTGAATTTCGCCTCCGGCTGGATCTAGGTCCACCAGGAGGGTCACGCTCTAGACACGGCTGCTCATGTTGACCACATCCCTGGACAGGCCGAGTACGATTCGATCCCGTAGGCTCTCAATCTCACGCAGCAGCGGGGCGATTCCCGGCTGATTTCCGGCAACAATCTCGAATTCCATTTTCTGGCAGGCCTTCATGAGGTCGTAGTAGCCAAAGTTGCCGCTGGTTCCCTTGAGCGTATGCAGCTGTTGGCGCAGGCCATCATTGTCATTGGCGTCATAGGCGGCGCGAATCCTGGCCACCGTCTCCGGGAGCTGGTCGACAAAACGATGCACGAGATCCGCGAGATCGGGTTCCTCGACCAACAAGGGAGAAACGATAGGACTCTGTTCGACATCGGATTTGCCTTTCGGCCGCAAAAAGCGTTGCAACAGCTCGTTCAGGTGTTGGCGGTCTATGGGCTTCGCCGCGAATTCGGTGCACCCCGCCTCGAGGCAGGCGTCCGCGTCCGAACGCTGGGCTCCCGCGGTCAGTGCGATGACGGGGCCGGTATAGCCGTTGTTGCGGATCGCGCGTGTGGCGTCCAGGCCGTTCATGACCGGCATCTGGATGTCCGTGATGATCATGTCGAACTTGCCGTTCCGTGCCTTCTCCACGGCTTCTCTGCCGTGATTGGCCACGATCACGTCTGCCCCCGCCTTTTTGAGGTACATGGAGATCAGGCGTTGGTTGTCGATATTGTCCTCCGCCAGGAGTACCCGGCCCGCGATCAGGGTTTCGGGAGCGTGGACAACATCGGGCGAGAACTTGGGTGTGAAACTCTTGTCCGTCCAGCTTGCCTGACTCAGGTCGCCGGTGGCGATACGCACGGTGAAGCAGCTGCCGACTTCGGGCGTGCTGTCCAGGGTCAGATCTCCCCCAAGCTTGAGTGCCAATTCGCGCGAGAGGTGCAGACCGAGTCCGGTGCCGCCATAACGGCGGGTGGTGGAGGTATCGGCCTGCGCGAATGCCTCGAACAGGCGTGATGCCTGTTCCTCGCTCAACCCGATGCCGGTGTCGATGACCTTGAAGTAGAGGGCACCGGCATCACGATCACAGGAAACCTTGATTCGGACACTGCCTTCGTGGGTGAACTTGATCGCGTTGTTGCACAGGTTGATAAGGATTTGCTTGAGCCGCAAGGGATCGCTCTGGATCTGCAAGGGCAGGGGAAAATCGTACTCGATACGGAACGCGAGACCTTTTTCCTGTGCCATCAACGCAACGATCGACTCCACGTCTGCGAGAATTTCAAATGGATTGACCGGGATACGTTCGATTTCAAGCTTGTCGGCCTCGATCTTGGAAAGGTCGAGAATATCGTTGATGATCTTGAGCAGATGTTTGCCGCTTCGCGTGATCGTCCCAATGGCATCCACGCGCTCGGCCATGGATTGGTTCGCGTCAAGCAACGACTCGGAGAATCCGATTATCGCAGTCAGGGGTGTGCGAATCTCATGGCTCATGTTTGCCAGAAAGGCGCTCTTGCTTCGATTGGCCTTGATTGCTTCGTCGCGGGCATCCGCCAGCTGGGCGGTTCGCTCCTGCACCCGGACTTCCAGCTCATCGTGGGCGCGGCGCAGTTCGTCCACGTATTCATGCACGCGCTGCGCCATTTTGTCGAACGCGCGCCCGAGAATCGCTACCTCATCACTTCCGGACAGATTGGCCCGCACCTCCATTTCCCCAGCGGCAAAGCGCTGTGCCGTGCTTGCCAGCACATCCAGCCTCCGGGTCAGCAGATAGCCGATCAGCATACCGACCACGGCAATCACGCACATGCCTACGAGACCGATACTGATGCCGAGATTGAACAACTGCTGGTTGGTCTTGAGCAGGCTTTCGTGGGAGAAGCGCATGACCAGGGTACCCACCTTGCCGTTGGCATTTCTCAAATCGTGGGAGATCCAGATCAGGGAGGGACTGTTGGTGATTGGAGGCAGTGCCTTGCCGATGTAGGAATGTTGACTGCTGACGACAACGCGACCCCTGTCGTTCGCGAGGAACACAGCATCGATGTGGGGATCCTGCACCACCTGTTCGATATAGGGTTGCAGGTCGTCGTATTCCTCGGTCAACAGGCCGCTGCGACTCAATTCCCCAAGCAGCTTCATCATGACCGTTTCGCTGAGGCCCAGCTGTTTGCGGGATTCGCTCAGGGAGTATCGGAGGGTAACGCTCAACACCGTTACCATCATGATGGCCTCAAGGAGGAAGATGATGACTGCGATCCGGAACTTGAGGGAGTGTCGCAGTCTGCTCAACGGCGAGGTCATGGCTACCTATTCACGCGACAATTCGCGAACCACGTTGTAGTCGGAATCGCGAATGGGAATAAACGGACTGAGACGGCCCCGGGCCAGCAGCTGACGACCTTCTTCCGTCTTGGCCCAGCCCACGATTCTCTCGCGCAGGGCGTCCCGGTCGGACTTGGGCACCCGGGGATTGATGGCAAACAGGGTGTGCGGGATCGGGCGCGATGCCGCGATGGTCTTGAGTTTCACCTTCATCTTGTGCTCGAAAAATCGCAACGCGGGCGCTGCAGTACCGCAGACATCGGCTTCACGAATCAGAATCTGGCGCATGCAGGCCACGTGGGACCGGTGATAGGAAAGCTGAATATCCTGGTCCGGTACCAGACCATGCTCCTTGAGAAAAGCGCGCATCAGGCGGCTGACCGCGGCCATCTTGGGTGGCAGCGCCATCCGCTTGCCCCGCAGATCCGCCACCGACCGGAGCGGGCTGTCCGTACGTGCGACAACGATGGCGGTCAGTTTCTCGCTTCGTGTCGCCAGCGGCAGATAGCCATAGCGGTCCGCCATATGGATGTAATCGAACGGCTGGATGAAGGCGATATCGTACTCCTGCTTCTCCAGGTGCTTTGAGAAGCGCGCGTAGGTCGTACTGGAGCGCAGAACGATGTGGCGGTGAACAGTCTTTCCCAGGTCCGCGGCCATGGGAGCGAATACCTTCTCCAGATCCCGTGGCGGAAGGTAGGGAAACACACCAAGCACGTAGTCCTTGCCGGCATGGACGGAAGCAGTGGTCGCCAGCAGGGCAACCATGAGTATGAACAACGATGGTTTTCGAAACATGTTCGCCGGGTTAGGCACCCCTGCCTGTATTGATCTTCGTCCGGTTGCTTCGCATCAGAATGCAGTGGCTTGGTATATCCGGGCCCCTAGAGCATAGCAGTTGTCCGGCAGGCTGCAGTCGTGCAGGCCGGTGCGAGACCGTGCGTGGACGGGAGCCTAGATCTGGACGCCAATTTTTCAGGGATCGCGAACGCGCAGCGGGATTATTACCGGTTTTTCTGGCCGGCGATGGAAATCGACCTAGCGTGCGCCAAAGATGCCGGACCCGATCCGGACCATCGTGGCGCCTTCGAGGATGGCTGCTTCCAGATCCGCGGTCATGCCCATGGACAGCTGATCAAATTCGTCCATGCCGAATTGGCTTCGTGCATCCGTCTGCATGGAGCGCAGGGTGGCAAAACAGGTTCGCAGATCGGTTTCAGACCCGCCACGGGGGCCGATGGTCATCAGGCCGCGAAGGCGGATGCCCTCGAGGCGGGCGGCCACGACTTCCTCCATCAACCGGGAAAGCGAACCCGCAGCGATGCCCGACTTTGCTGCATCCTGTATGACGTTGACCTGGATAAGGCAGTTCAGCTTCGTTTGCATCGCAACCGCGGCACGGGAAAGCCGGCGGGCCAGGTCAAGATTGTCGAGTGTGTGAAGCCACTGGAAATGCCCTGGCACCAGACGTGCCTTGTTGCGCTGCAGGTGGCCGATGAAATGCCAGGTCATCGCGAGTTCGCGCAGGGAATCGATTTTTGGAACCGCCTCCTGAATTCGGTTTTCAGCAAAATCCACTTGTCCGGCTGCATAAGCCTGCCGGATCGCTCCGGCGGAATGGGTTTTGGAGACGGCGACCAGTCGTATGTCGGCGGGGTCGCGGCCCGCAGTCTGCGCCGCCGAGGCAATGCGCGCCCGGACCCGCTGCAGTTTGGATTGGAGGTCCATCGTATGTCTTGTTATGGGGCTCGGCGAGCGGTCCGCCGACCGGAGGTCAGGACGTCGGAGTACGGGGGCGAGCCGTCACCGGACCGTCCCGCTGCAAGTAGCCTTCCGGATCCATGTGCCTGCCTTGCTTGAGGACCTCGACATGCAGATGGGGTCCGGTGGACCGACCGGTGGACCCGACGGTGGCGATCGCCTTGCCTCGTTGCACACGGTCACCCGGCGCAACCAGAACCTCGCTCGCATGGGCGTAGCGGGTGGTGAGCCCCTGACCGTGATTCACTTCCACCATCAACCCATACCCCGGCCGTTTGCCGGCATAGCTTACCACCCCGTCACCGAGGGCGTTGATGGTGGAACCCAGTGGGCTGGCAATGTCCACGCCGCGGTGGACGGAGCGTCGTCCCGTAAACGGATCAGCGCGCACCCCGTAGTGAGATGAGAGCCAGCCTTGCTGGACAGGCCAGCCCCGCGGAAGTTGCGCACGCTGGGTGTGGCGGTTGATCAATACGGTCTCCAGAGCGGCCAACTGCTCGCTTTGCTGGGTGACATGCCGATCCAGGGAGTCCAGGGTTGCAAGCATATCGCGATTGCCGTCAGCGGAAATCGCCGGCGCAGGACCACGCAGGGACGCGTTGGTGCGAAAATCGAATTCCTGATTGTCGATTCCGGCCACGTGTGTAAGCCGTTCGCCCAGGGCATTGAGGCGAAGAATCTGTGCCTGCAGCTGGCCCAGTCGCTGCGCCAGCGCGTTGAGATGGGTTTCCGTCCGGAGCCGCGCGCGCTCGATGGAGGCGCGTTGTTCCTGCAGCTCGAGTTGCTGCTCCCGCAGGCGCTCCGCGGCCCCGGAGACGGGACCACGGGACAGGAGATTGGCGCCCTCGAACGCGATCGTGCCAAGAAGCACGGGCACGGCCAAGGCAAGGGAAAGCAGGACCAGGATGTGTCGGCGGGAAAAACTGGCGGGTCGCGCCGGCCGATTTCCCTCCGGGATCAGGATGATGTTCATACTATGGTGTATAGTCTGACGGAAAATATCCTTCCAGCAAATACGCGGGATTATGCAGGAACATGAACACAGCACGAACGGTTGGTGATTTTCTCTCGGGTCCCCTGGCGCAGCGCCTCGCCGAACGCCAGGCCCGGCAGGAGGCCCTGCGGCCGGCCTGGGACCGCTCCGTGAGCCCGGAACTGGCCCGTCATAGCAGTCCCTTGAAGCTGGAGCAGGGCAGGTTGACGGTGCAGGCGGACGGCCCGATTTGGGCCCACCGTTTGCGTACCGAGGGCGGCAAGTTGCTGCAACGTCTGCAGGCGGAGATGGCGGAACCGGTGTCGGAACTCGCGGTCCGCGTGGTGCCCCCGGAAGTGGAATTGATACCGTCCCGGGCCAGTGTCATGAGGGAATTGTCAGTTCATTCGCGTCTGTTGATCGACGACGTCGCGGTCAATATCGGCGACGAGGACTTGCGCAGGGCGTTGCGGCGGCTCGCGCGAGCGACGGACTGAGAATGCCGGGCCGAGTGTTTCGCTACCGTCCCGCTTTCTTCCCGAACCGTCGCGCCGTGGTTCGTGGTCTCGGCCTTGTGTTTGCGGGTGCGTTCCTGGCGGCGTGCGCGACGAAACCCGCGCCTGCACCCGTGGCCCAGCAATCCCCCGATGTGATTTCCATAGTCGCCGTGGGCGACATTATGCTCGACGGCAGTGCCCGTCCGGAATTGAAAAAATACGGCTATGACTATCCCTTCGATCGTACGCGCAAGGTACTCGAAGGCGCCGATATCGCCTTTGCGAATCTTGAGGGTCCGTTGACGGATCGGGGAGAGCGGGTCGAGGACAAGAAATACACCTTCCGGTCGCCGCCGGCCGAGGTTTCCGGTGCCCTCAAACGGGCAGGGTTCGACGTGGTTTCCCTGGCGAACAATCACACCATGGATTATGGCGCCGAAGGTTTGTCCCAGACCATCGGTGCTCTGCAACAGGTCGGAATTCAACATGTGGGAGCCGGAGCGGACCTGGCAGCGGCGCGCACGCCCGCTGAATTCACCGTACGAGGCAAGAGAATTGCCTTTCTCGCTTACTCCCTGACCTTCCCGGAGAGCTATTGGGCGGGCTCGATGCGCCCAGGTACGGCGTTCGGACACGAACAGCAGATCGTCGCGGACGTACGGGCGGCACGCGCGAAGAACGATATCGTGGCGGTATCCTTTCACTGGGGCCAGGAGTCAAGCACCCAACTGCGGGAATATCAGACACGGCTTGGGCACGCGGCCATTGATGCCGGGGCGAGCCTGGTAATCGGGCATCATCCGCATGTCCTGCAGGCTGTGGAACATTATAAGGGTGGCGTTATCCTCTACAGCCTTGGCAACTTCGCCTTCGGCTCCTATAGCCACAAGGCCAGGACATCGGTGATCGCGCGCGTCCGGTTTCACGGAAACAGGCTGTCGGCGGTCGATCTCTTACCGATCGATGTGTACAACCCGGACGTCGTGTTCCAGCCCACTAGCCCATGATCCGTCCGCTGGAGCTCTTTATCGGGCTACGCTATCTGCGCGCCCGGCGGCGCAACCATTTCATTTCCTTTATTTCGGTCATGGCGGGCCTGGGGATTGTCCTCGGGGTTACCGCCCTGATCACGGTGCTGTCGGTCATGAATGGTTTCGGCCAGGAGCTTCGCGACCGCATCCTTGGTGCCGTCTCCCATGTAACCGTACATGCCGCCCACGGACCGCTGCGGGATTGGCAGGCGGTTAATGAAAAGATTTCGCGGCTTCCCCATGTGCGCGCGACCGCTCCCTATGTGGAAGGAGAGGGCATGATTTCCCTGGCCGGGAACAGCCAGCCAACGGTGGTGCGGGGCATCGACCCGCAACGGACGGAGCGGGTTTCGACGTTCCGCAACCACATGCGCGAGGGTTCACTGGATGACTTGCGGCCGGGCCGATTCGGCGTGGTGCTGGGTTCGGAGCTGGCCTGGCGCCTGGGTGCAGGCGTGGGTTCGCGGATTAATCTGCTGTCATCCCGCGTGCAGGTCACGCCGGCGGGTCTGCTCCCTCGTTCCAAGACCCTGACGGTTGTGGGCATCTTCCAGTTGGGAATCAGCGAATACGACGGCGGCCTGGCGCTGATGAATCTGGATGATGCCTCCCGCATCTTTTTCTCCCACGGTGTCACGGGGATTCGGCTGGACCTGGATGACTTGTTCGCGGCCCCGGCTGTGAGTCGCGATATAGACCGGATCCTTGGCAAGAAATACCGTGCCATCGACTGGACCGAGCAACATGCGAGTTTCTTCCGGGCGCTGCGACTGGAGAAGATTGCCATGTTCGTAATCATGATGCTGGTGGTGGCGGTGGCGGCGTTCAATATCGTTTCCATGCTGATCATGATGGTGACGGAAAAGGAGGGCGACATCGCCATACTCCGTACCCTTGGGCTCAGTCCGCGAAGTATCATGGGGATATTCATGATCAACGGCGGCATCCTCGGCATCGGAGGCACACTGGCCGGCGTCCTGGGCGGGGTCCTGTTGGCGGACAACATCCAGGCCGTGGTTCAGTTCTTCGAAGATCTCTTTGGCGCCCAACTCTTCAGCCAGGACATCTATTACTACACGGGTCTGGTGGGGGATATCCACTGGCCGGACGTGATCGTAATTGCCATCGCGTCGCTGGTGGTGACCGTCCTGGCGACCGTCTATCCCGCGCGGCGGGCATCCCTGGTACAGCCCTCGGAGGCCCTGCGGTACGAATGAGCATGAGCGTTTCGTTAGCACAGTGGCTGTGGTTTGATATGCCGTCATGATTCGCCCGCTGGAAGTCTTTATTGGTCTGCGCTACACCCGCGCCCGCAGACGCAGCCAGTTCATCTCGTTTATATCGCTGATGTCCAGCTTGGGGATTGTCCTCGGCGTGGCGGCCCTGATCGTGGTTCTGTCCGTAATGAACGGTTTCGGCAAGGAACTGCGCGCGCGAATCGTGGGTGTTGTATCCCATATCACGATCACGGAGGAGCCGTTCGGATTGCGCAACTGGCGTGCCGTGGCGGATCGGATCGCACACAAACCTCATGTTGTTGCCAGTGCGCCGTATATCGACGGACGGGGACTGGTACTGCACGGGCAGACCGCAAAAGGCGTGTTCGTCCGTGGCATCGTCCCGCAGCGGGAGGAGCTGGTTTCGTCCATTGGAAAGCATATGCGCAGCGGAGCACTCGCCAGTTTGCAGCCCGATGCGCACAAGCTTGTGCTCGGTTTGGCCCTTGCGAAACAGCTGGATGTTCACACCGGGGATCATCTTGCGCTGATCGTTCCCGCCAATGGAAAGGGGGATGGCGCGCCGAGACTGCAGCGCTTCACCGTCAGCGGCATCTTTTCCCTCGGCATGTATGAATACGACAGTTCCCTCGTCCTGGTAAATCTTGCGGATGCCTCCAAACTGTTTGGCAAGCCTTCGTACGTCAGCGGTCTGCGTATCCGGGTCGACCGGCCCGATCTGGCACCGGCGATCAGCCGTGATCTGGGCGAAGAGCTGGGCGATACCGCGTATGCGCGCGACTGGACGCAGCGGCACAGGAACTTTTTCATCGCGCTTCAGGACCAGAAACGCATACTGTTCCTGGTTCTGACCTTGATCGTCGCGGTAGCGGCGTTCAATATTGTTTCGACAATGGTGATGCTGGTCACGGACAAGCGCGCCGATATCGCCATCCTCCGGACCCTGGGCATGAAGCCCACCGGGATCATGGCGGTTTTCGTGGTTCAGGGTTCTACCCTGGCGACGGCCGGTACGGTGCTCGGGGTTCTGAGTGGTGTCGTCTTGGCCTGGAACGTTGAATCCATTGTCCACTGGATCGAGCGTACCTTTGGTTTTCATTTCCTCGCCGCGGATATCTATCCGATCACCGATCTGCCGGCCTCCATACACTGGCCGGATGTCTGGTCCATCGCGGGCATCAGTATCGCCCTGGGTGTGGTGGCGACGATCTATCCCGCATGGCGTGCGGCGAGGATACAACCGGCGGAGGCTCTGAGGTACGAATGAGCGCGGAACTTGTACTGCAGGCGACAGGCTTGCGAAAGGTTTTTGAGGAAGGCCATTTGAGTGTCGAGGTGCTCAAGGGCGTCTATCTTCGTGTCGCGCGCGGCGAGCAGATCGCGATTGTCGGTGCCTCGGGCAGCGGCAAGAGTACATTGCTGCATCTTCTGGGTGGCCTGGATCGTCCGAGCGCCGGGCAGGTGGAACTGGATGGGCAGAATCTCGCAGAGCTGGGAGAGAGAGCGCGCGGCGAGCTGCGCAATCGTACCCTGGGGTTTATCTACCAGTTTCATCATTTGCTGCCGGAATTCACCGCCCTGGAGAATGTGGCCATGCCGTTGTGGATCGCGCGGGTCGATCCGGGGGAGGCCCTGCGGCGTGCCGGCGAGATGCTGGCGCGGGTGGGACTGGACGATCGTCTTCCGCACAAGCCGGCGGAACTCTCCGGGGGCGAGCGCCAGCGCGTGGCCGTCGCACGCGCAATGGTTACCCGGCCCCTTTGTATCCTGGCGGACGAGCCAACGGGGAACCTGGATCGACAAACCGCCGAGGGCGTGTACGAGTTGATGCTGGAACTGAATCGGGAACTTGGTACCAGTTTCGTGGTGGTGACCCACGATACGGGCCTTGCATCGCAAATGGATCGCATCCTGACCCTGAAAGACGGGGTACTACAGACGGAAGAGTCTCAGGAAGCCTCGTTCTGACGATTCCGGCGCAGCTCCTTCCGTCGTTGCCAGTTACGCAGGACGTGCCATCGCCAGAACGATCGCATCGCTACATAACCCAGCAGGCTGGCAATCCCTCCGACAACCACGCAACCGAGAAGAAACGGCTGCCAGATAGCCAGCAGACCGCTGGTCAACCAGTCCCATGACAGTTCAAAGTGGAACGGTTCGGGTGGAATGCGCAGGATCCAGGTACCCACCTTGTAACAGGAATAGAACAAAGCCGGCATCGTAACTGGATTGCTCACCCAGACCAGGGCCACGGAGATCGGCAGGTTGGCACGAAAGACAATCGCCAACAGGGCCGCGGGGATCATCTGGAACGGCATGGGTATGAAGGCCCAGAACAGGCCGATGGCAAAGGCGGTGGATACGGAATGGCGATTCAGGTGCCACAGGTTGGCGTCGTGGAGCAGGGTGCCGAAGATCCGCAAATGGCGATGATTGCGGATCATCTCCGGGTTCGGCATGTAGCGCTTGATCAGTCGACGTGGCATCAGAAAAGAGTCCGGTTTCTCGTTACCGTTCCCATGACCCGCGATGGCCGGGACCCAATTCCGCGGGTCGGCTGGAGCGCGCGCTAGTGTATAGTGTTGCCGTTCAAAGCACTAGCGCCGGCAAGGAGGCCGCCTATCGCTACCATCGCTCTCGCGTTCCTCGCGGGAATTCTTCTCGTTCAGGCCTGCGCCGGATTACCGTCGCCGCTATGGTCGCTGGCGCTGATCCCGTTGGCGGCAATGGTCTTCCATGATCGTCGCTTTCTACCCTTGTTGTTTGTTGTACTTGGGGTCGCCTGGGCCGGGTTTCGAGCCCAGATTGTATTGCAGGACGCGCTGGCGCCGGCGTTACAGGGGCGTACCCTCGAAATCTGCGGGACGGTTGCAGATATTCCCCGTCCGCTGGCGTACGGGAGTCGGTTTGATTTCCGTGCGGACAGCGCTCGAATCGGGCATACGCCGGTCGCGGTGCCTGAGCACATTCGCCTAACCGCCCCTCGGCGACTGCATATTGCCCCCGGTGAAGTCTGGCGCTTTCGTGCCCGACTCAAGCGGCCCCACGGCTATGAAAATCCGGGGGGCTTCGACTACGAAGCGTATCTGTTCCAGCACCGAATTCGGGCCGTGGGTTATGTGTTGGACGGCGGACGGATTCATGAGGCGGGGCGGGGGGAGGGGATTGGAAGACTGCGACAGTCCCTGGCCTTGCGCATGACCCGTCTCGCCCAACATCCCGACGACGGCGCGGTCCTGGCTGCCCTGGTCACAGGTGATCGCGGCCGAATTTCCCGCCGGCAGTGGGATCTGTTTCGCGCGACGGGTACCAGTCACCTCATGGCCATCTCCGGCTTGCATGTCGGAATGGTGGCGGGTCTGGTCTATTTCCTCGTCGCCTTGTTGTGGCGTCGGTTTGCCCTGGAGCCAAGCCTGTGGCCGGCGGCACGGGCGGCGGCGCTACCGGCGCTGTTCGCCGCATTCCTCTACGGGCTCCTGTCCGGTTTGTCCCTGCCCACACAGCGCGCCCTGGTGATGCTTGCGATTGCCCTCGGCGGCCAGGCAATGGCGGTGCGATTTCGCCCGAGCGTGGTTTTGGGTGCTGCCTTGCTCGCGGTATTGTTTTGGGACCCGATGTCGGTGCTGGCCCCCGGTTTCTGGCTGTCCTTTGTCGCGGTGGGCGCAATCTTCCTGATGTTGCAGGCGCAGGTGCAATCCCGCGGCTCGGTCCTTGCGCTCGTTCGGACACAGTGGGTTCTCGCGCTTGCCCTGGCCCCGCTCACCCTGCTGTGGTTTCAGCAGATCTCGCTCACGGCACCGGTGGCAAATCTGGTGGCAGTGCCCTTGTTTGCACTGGTCGTGGTGCCGGGCGCTCTGTTGGCCGCAGCTGTGGAAGTGTTCCTGTCCCATGCCCTGGCAACACACATGGTCTTTGTGTTGTCGATTTGTCTGGACGCATTGTGGAGCTTGCTGCAGTGGTTGGCGCGGATGCCGGTATGGACTCACGGTGGCCCCGGCCCCTGGGCACTGGCCGGCGCATTCGTCGGCGTATGTCTTCTCCTCTTTCCCCGTCCCCTGCCAGGCCGGTGGTTGGCAATCCCGTGGCTGCTCCCTGTTTTCCTTTGGGCTCCGCCCGGTCCGGGGTGGGGCGAGATGGACGCCTGCCTGCTGGACGTTGGCCAGGGTCTCGGCGCTGTGATACGAACCCGACACCACGTGCTGGTCTTTGATACCGGACCGCGCTATGCCTCGGGGTTTGATACTGGCAGGGCCGTCCTCGTCCCCTATCTTCGATCCCTGGGGGCGTCGCGCGTGGACCGCTTGGTGATTAGTCACGGCGACAATGACCATATTGGAGGCGCTCACTCCTTGCTCAGCCTGCTGCACGTAGATGACGTACTCAGCAGCGTGCCGCAGCGCCTGCCGCACGCACGATCCTGCAGCGCGGGCCAGAAATGGCAATGGGACGGGGTGCGATTTCGGATTCTGTCGCCACCATCGGTAAACCCGATGTCCCACAACAACCGGTCCTGCGTCCTGCAGGTGAAGGGACCCTATGGTTCATTGCTGTTGCCGGCCGATATTGAAAAGGACAGGGAAGAGGAGCTGGTGAGCAGACTCGGCGCAGGCCTGAAATCCGATGTGCTGGTTGCTGCCCACCACGGGAGCCGGACTTCGTCCACGTCGGATTTCCTCGATGCGGTGAGGCCGGAACTCGTTCTGTTCCCGGCCGGATACCTGAATCGGTATCACCATCCCCATCCGTCGGTGGTCACACACCTGCGAGCGCGGGGCATTCGGCTCATGGGAACCGCCGTCAGCGGTGCCATCTCCATTCAGTTCCGGGCCGACGGTCGGCATGTCACGCAATTTCGCCGGGATCGGGCCCGATACTGGTTCGATCGGCCCGCCTTTGCGCAACCCCGGAGGTCTGCTACATTAGCACCCGACCTGAAACCGCGCTGACAGGATTCCATGTTTGAGTTGATCAAGACCGGCGGCTGGGTGATGTGGCCCATCATCGCTTGCTCCATCGCCGCCGCTGCCATCATTGGCGAGCGTTTGTGGTCCCTGCAGAGAAAGTATGTAACCCCGGCAACCCTGATGCCCCAGGTTGAGCAGTGGGTAACCAATCACGAGCTCGACGACGCGCGAATCGAGCTGTTGCGCAAGACCTCACCGCTGGGCCGCGTTCTGGCCGCCGGGCTGGTCAATCGGTCCCACAACCGCGAAATCATCAAGGAAGCGATCGAGGACGCGGGTCGCCATGTGGTTCCGGAACTGGAGCGCTTTCTCAACGCGCTCGGCACCATCGCTTCTATTAGTCCTTTTCTGGGCCTGTTCGGGACAGTGATCGGCATGATTGAAATGTTTGCCGGGATCAGCACCCAGGGAATCGGTGATCCCGCCGTGGTGGCTGGAGGCATTGCCCAGGCCCTGATCACGACCGCGGCGGGACTGGCCGTGGCCATTCCCAGCGTCATGTTCTATCGCTACTTTCGTGCGCGCGTGAACGAGTTGCTGGTGGAAATGGAACAGGAGGCGATCAAGCTCACCGAGATTCTCCAGGGCCAGCGTGAGCACGACTGAAGATTTCGCGGATACCAGATCATGAAATTTCGTGTAAATCGAAGCGAAGAGCCAGAGTTGAATCTGGTTCCACTCATCGACGTATTGTTGATGACCCTGATCTTCCTTGTCGTGACCACAAGTTTCTCCAAGGAGACCCAGCTTCGAATCCGTTTGCCGGAGGCATCGGCAACAGCCAAGATCAATGACAATTCAGTGCGTGTGCTCATCGACGCGCAAGGTCACTTCTACATCGGCGACCAACAACTAGCCAGCTCCTCGGTAGAGGCATTGCGCGCCGCCATCGCCCGCGCCGCGGGCAACATCAAGGATCCCGTCATCGTCATCCACGCCGACGGCAGAACACCCCACGAAGCCGTTGTTCATGTCATGGATGCGGCAAGGCGACTGGGGTATACACGGATCACCTTCGCCACCCAGAAGCCGGCCTCCGACGCGTCCCCGTGAGCCAGCGAAAACCCCTAGCCAGCGGTTTTTCCCTGTACTGGCGGCTCCTGCGTTATACCCGGGACTACAAGCTTGTACTGCTGCTAAGCGTCCTTGCCCTGGCGCTCTCGTCCGGGGGCGACGTGGGCCTGAGCGCCCTGGTGCGGCCCCTTTTCGACGAAGGCTTTATCGGCAAGAAACCGGAGGCAATTTTGTGGGTGCCGGTCGCGCTCGTTGCCGTGGTCGCGCTCCGGGGTATTGCTACATTCCTTGGTACGTACGGAATGAACTGGGTAGGGCGAAAGATCGTTTATCGTATCCGCAATGAATTGTTCGATCGCATGGTCTATCTGCCTACGCGATTCTTTGTCACCCATCCAGGCTCGACGCTGATCAGCAAACTGATCTATGACGTCCAACAGATCCAGAACGCCGCCACAAGCGCCCTGTTCGTCCTGATACAGAACAGTCTGAAGGTGATCGGGCTGCTGGGATGGATGGTTTATCTCGACTGGAAGCTCACTCTATTGTTTGCCGTTCTTGCGCCGGTGTTGGCCTTTCTCGTACGAGCCATGGGTACGCGTATGCGCAAGATCAGTCACCGCATACAAAACTCCATGGGGGAAATCTCCCGCGTTGCCGGGGAGGCCGTGGACGGCGAACGCGTAGTAAAGGCATTCAACGCGCAGGAAGCGGAGAAGCACAAGTTCGAACGGGCCAACAACCACAATCGCCAGCAAGCCATGAAGATGGTTCTGATCAACGCGGGCGGCACCCCGCTGCTCGAGATAGTAGGCGCCGTGGTCATGGCCGTGGTGCTGCGACTGATTCTGGACGAGGTTGCATCGGCGCAATACACCACCGGCGCGGCAGCGTCTTATTTCACCGCCATGATGTTGATCATGCAGCCGGCGCGGACGCTTTCGAATGTGAACCAGACACTGCAGAAGGGGATCGCGGCTTCACACAGCGCCTTTTCCGTATTGGACGAGATTCGGGAGGAAGACAAGGGGGGCGACGATTCGACACCCATCACTGGCAGGATCGAATATCGCAACGTGGGTTTCCGCTATCCGGGAAGCGATATGGCGGCCATCGAGGACGTATCGTTCTCGACAGGCCCGGGCGAACTGGTGGCCCTGGTCGGCGCGTCGGGCAGCGGCAAGACCACGCTTGCAACCCTGCTGGCCCGTTATTACACGCTCGACACCGGATCCATTCTGATCGACGGAGTTGCCATCCAGGACTATCGCCTTTCCTATCTGAGGCGGCATTTGGCCCTGGTGAGCCAGGACATCTTCCTGTTCGATGACAGCATCCGCGGGAATATCGCCTATGGTGAGCCCGGCGAGATCGACCACGAGCGGCTGATGGATGCCGCCCGCAGCGCCCATGTTCTGGAGTTCGCGGAACGCCTGCCAGAGGGGCTGGATACCCGGGTGGGGGAGAAGGGCATGCTCCTGTCGGGCGGACAGCGCCAGCGGGTGGCTATCGCCCGGGCGATGTACAAGAACGCCCCGATTTTGATACTGGACGAGGCGACCTCTGCGCTTGATCCGGAAACAGAGCGAAAGGTGCAAGACGCGCTGAATGTACTGACCGCCCACCGCACAACGCTGGTGATTGCCCACCGCCTTTCCACGATTGAGCGGGCCGATCGAATCATCGTGATGGACCAGGGCAGGGTGGCAGAGACCGGGTCCCACGCCGAACTGCTCGAATCGGGCGGCATCTACGCCGGTTTCTACCGTACGCAACTGCAACCCACGGACTAGGCCGGCCTCATGTCACCGCTCGAGCGAAGCTGGTACCGCTTCAGTTGGCTGACCGTCTTGTTGCTGCCCCTGGCCGCTTTGTACTGTGTGGTCACTGGCTTGCGGCGCGCCCTCTATCGCCTGGGAATTCTGGCCACGGTCCGACTGGAGGTACCGGTTCTGGTTGTGGGCAATCTTACAGTCGGTGGCACGGGCAAGACGCCATTGGTCATCTTCCTGGCGTGCGCCTTGCGTGACAGGGGTTATCATCCCGGTATTGTCTCCCGGGGTTATGGCGGAAAGTCGGATTCCTGGCCCCGCGAAGTGCACCCGGACAGTGATCCGGCCCTGGTTGGTGATGAGCCGGTGCTGCTTGCAAGACACTGCGAGTGTCCGGTGTGGGTGGGTCCGGACCGCGTGGCCGCCGCCCGGCAATTGCTACGCGCCCACGACTGCGATGTTTTGCTGAGCGATGATGGGCTTCAACATCTGCGGCTCGGGCGGGACTTCGAAATTGTCGTGATTGACGGGGAGCGTCGTTTTGGCAATGGGCTCTGTCTGCCGGCGGGACCCATGCGCGACCCCATGGGCCGCCTGCGGGATATCGACCTCGTGGTGGTGAATGGGAAGGCAAAATACCCCGGTGAGCTGGAAATGAAGTTGCATGCGCAGGAGTTGATGCCGGTGCGCAACGGGAGCGCGATTTCCTTTGATGCATTTCGGGGAAAAAGCGTTCATGCCCTGGCGGGCATCGGCAATCCCGGACGGTTCTTCCGGCAACTGGAGGCCCTGGGAATGAAACCTGTGCCCCATGCCTTTCCGGACCACCACCGATTTTGTGCGGCGGACCTGGAATTTGCCAACGATCTGGACATCATCATGACGGAGAAGGATGCGGTAAAATGCCGCGAAATCGCCAGCGACAAATGTTGGTATCTTGCAGTCCGCGCGGAAGTTGATCCCGACGTGTTGCGCCAGATGGAAAATACATTGAATAGGAGGAATCGTGGATAGAAAACTTCTGGACATCCTTGTCTGTCCGGTGTGCAAGGGTCCCCTGCGCTTCGACAAGGCCCGCAGCGAACTCCTGTGCCGTATCGATCACCTTGCCTTCCCGGTGCGCAATGGAATTCCGGTGATGCTCGAAGACGAAGCCCGGCCCACCGAAGAGCCCGAACAACGATAGCCCGATTCATTTTCGATTTTGTAAGCCTATGCAGGTCATCATCCCCGCGCGTTTTCAATCGAGCCGGCTTCCCGGTAAGGCGCTCGTTGACATCTGCGGCAAGCCGCTGCTGCAGTGGGTCTATGAACTGGCGTGCCGGACTCGCGCGGCCCGGGTACTGATTGCCACGGACGACGAACGCATCCAAAGTGCAGCCATCGGCTTTGGCGCCGAGGTCTGCATGACTTCCGATTCACATCGTTCCGGAACAGATCGTATCGCCGAGGCGATCGAGGCGATGGACATCGATGACGACGAGATCATCGTCAACCTCCAGGGAGATGAGCCGTTAATGCCGCCCGCCCTGATTGACCAGGTGGTTGACTGCCTGACGAATCATGGCAAGGCGGCTATGGCGACGGCCGCCCATCCGATCGAACACGAGAGCGACTATCTTGATCCAAACGTGGTCAAGGTGGTTACGGATACGGAAGGCTATGCACTGTATTTCAGTCGCGCGGCGATCCCGTGGCATCGCGATGCCATGAGCGCGGGGGCGGCACCTTCCGCACCCGGGCACCGGCATATTGGCCTGTATGTATCGCGTGCGGGATTCATACGGCGCTACACGGCCTGGGATCCCTGTCCCCTGGAGCGGGCTGAGGCCCTCGAGCAGTTGCGTATCCTGTGGCATGGAGAGCGCATCGCCGTTTGTGATGCCATCGAACAACCGGGGCCGGGGGTCGATACCCCCGCCGACCTGGAACGGGTGCGTTCGCTGATTTGCGGTTCAGAAAAAAACTGAAGAGGAGTTAAAGGCAGCATGGTGAAGGTTCTGTTTGTGTGCCTCGGGAATATCTGCCGGTCGCCAACGGCGGAAGGGGTCTTTCGGCAGGCGGTGGAACGAGCCGGCCTCGGCACGGAGTTTGAGATCGATTCCGCGGGGACCCATGCCTATCACATCGGTGAGCCGCCGGACTCGCGCGCACAGGAGGCGGCCGCGCGACGGGGCATTGACCTGAGCGGACTGCGCGGTCGGCGTGCCAGTACCGAGGATATTCGTGAATTCGACTACGTGCTGGCCATGGATCAGGAGAACTTCGAAAACCTGCAGGCCATCTGCCCGCCCGAATATTCAGGTCGCGTGCAATTGTTCATGGAGTTCGCCGCGGGTCGTGCCGAGAAGGAGGTTCCGGATCCGTATTTTGGTGGCGGCGGGGGGTTCGACCGCGTCCTCGATATGATCGAAGACGCGTCCGAAGGTCTGCTGCGCCATATCCGTGAGCAGCGAGGACTCTAGACCTGTGCCGGGTTCGGCAGTCTAGTCGCGACTGTCCTCGCTGGTGACCGGGGCGGGGCTCTTCTGTGGAGCGGGGTTGTTTTCCCTGGTAGCGCGCTGGTTGCCATTGGGTTCATTCTTGCCCCGGGAGGACTGGTCGTTCTTCGCCCGATTGCCACTCTCGCCTGCGCTACCGCTTCCACCTCCACGACGGCCGCGTCGACCGCGACTGCGTCGACCGCCACCGCCACCGGACTTGGTCTGCTGGCCCTCGTTTCGGGATTCCTGTCCCTTGTCTGCGCCCTCGGGTTTTCCGCCGCCGGAAGAGCCGCTGCGCTGACGCGGTCGGCGCCGGCCACCACCACCGGGACGCTGCCGCTGTTGGCCGCCTCCGCGTCGGGATTGGGGCCGGGAGGGTGCGGGCTTGGACTTCTTCTTGGTCCCGGTTCCAAACAGAAAGCGGAACAGGCGAATCAGCAGTCCTTCCTTCGGACGCTGACGCGCGGGTACAGCACCGGAGTGCACCAGCTGTCCGATGGCTGGCCGCTCCGCCGCCGGCTTGCTCAGACCCGGTACCGCCTCGGGTGCCTCGGTCTCCTCTTCAGGTGCCACAATCTCGAAGCTTGGCTGCTCCTCCTCCTGATCCAGCTCTTCGCTGCGCAGCCGCCGGATGCGGAAATGTGGAGTCTCCATATCGGCCGTGGGCAAAATATAGATCGGAGTTGCGAGACGCGATTCCAGGCCGTTCAGCTCGTGTCGCTTCTCGTTCAGCAGATAGGTCGCAGTGGCCACCGGCAGGTGCACATGCAGCGCCGCTGTGTTTTCCTTCATGGCCTCTTCCTGGATGAGTCGCAGGATATGCAGGGCCGACGATTGCACGCCGCGGATGTGACCGGTCCCATTGCACCGCGGACATACCAGGCTACTGGCTTCGCCCAGGGACGGACGCAAACGCTGGCGCGACATCTCGAGCAGACCAAAGCGCGAGATGCGACCGACCTGAACCCGGGCGCGGTCGACCTTGAGGGCTTCCATGAGCTTTTGCTCAACGGCGCGCTGATTCTTGGTCGGCGTCATGTCGATGAAATCGATCACGATCAGGCCACCGATATCGCGCAGCCGCATCTGGAGCGCGATTTCCTCGGCCGCCTCCAGATTGGTGATCAAGGCGGTCTCTTCGATGTCCGCGCCCTTGGTGGCACGGGCGGAGTTGACGTCAATACTGACCAGGGCCTCGGTGGGATCGAAGACGATGGATCCCCCGGAAGACAGCTGGACTTCCCGTGAAAACGCCGATTCGATCTGCTGCTCGATCTGATAACGGGAAAACAGCGGGATCGGATCCTGGTAGAGTTTGAGCTTGCTCTGGTTGGCCGGTGATACCTGTTCGATGAACTTGCCCAGCCGCTCATGGATCTCCGCGTTGTCCACCACAATCTCGCCAATGTCCTGGCGCAAGTAGTCGCGTATGGCACGAACCACCAGATTCCCTTCCTGGTAGATCAGGAAGGGAGCAGGGCGCTCGGCCGATGCCTTGGAAATGGCGTCCCACAGGTGAATCAGGTAATCGAGGTCCCCCTGCAGTTCATCGGTGCTTTTGCCGAGGCCTGCGGTGCGGGCAATAATGGCGTAGTCATCGGGTGCCTCCAGCTGGGCCATGGCCTCGCGCAGTTCGGCCCGCTCCTCGCCTTCGATGCGGCGGGAAATGCCACCGCCCTTGGGGTTGTTTGGCATGAGCACCAGGTAACGCCCGGCCAGACTGATGAAGGTGGTCAGGGCGGCTCCCTTGGTCCCCCGTTCTTCCTTTTCCACCTGTACGATCAGTTCCTGCCCCTCGCGAATGACGTCCTTGATGCGCACCTGGGACATGGGAGTGGATTCGAAGTTTCCGCTGAAGTAGATGCGGGAGATTTCCTTCAGGGGGAGGAAGCCCTGGCGTTCGGCACCGTAGTCCACGAACGCCGCTTCCAGGCTCGGTTCCACGCGGGTTACGCGGCCCTTGTAGATGTTGCCCTTCTTCTGCTGGTAGGCGGTGGATTCGATATCGAGGTCAAGCAGACGCTGACCATCAACAATAGCCAGCCGCAACTCCTCGGCGTGAGTTGCGTTGAACAAAATTCTTTTCATTGAATCTTCCCAGGCGGCCCGAATGTCGGGTATTCCCGCCGGATATGCGTCAGTGGGCCGCCCTCGAGCGTGCCGCCGCGCGCGATCCCGCGCGGACTTCGCGCGCGGGCACCCCTATCCGGGTTCGCCATTATTCTGTTGCGCCGCTCAAACAGGGGGCGACGCGAATCCCTGGTTCGCGGGGATGAGCCCTGCGTGGGTCCTGCCGTGTGTTGGCAGCGACGGGTCGCCGGGGTCCCGCGCATGTTCGGCAACGGGCCAAACATGTAAAAAAACTATATATTCCGTATAGTTCGCAGCCATTTTTCAGGCACAATCTCTAATACGGACAGCCGTCAATATATCAACCCCGGCCGAAATCCACAATCTGTTATCCTGCGCGCCGATGCACTCTCCAAAGGCAAAAAAAGGGCCTCGGGCACGGTTCGTAACCGTGGACGAGGCCAGCGAAGGACAGCGGCTGGACAATTTCCTGCTGCGGGAGCTCAAGGGCGTCCCGCGGGGCCGCATCTATCGCATGGTCCGCATGGGGGAGGTGCGCATCAACAAGGGCCGGAGCAAGCCGGATTCCCGGCTCCGGCTCGGGGATATTGTGCGTATCCCGCCCGTGAGAACGGCCACCCCGGCCGCTCGACCGGAGCGCTCCGCGCGCGACCTTTCCTGGTTGGAGGATCACATCCTGTTCGAGGACGAGGATCTGATGGCGGTGAACAAACCATCGGGCATGGCGGTGCACGGGGGTAGCGGGATTCAGCTGGGCTTGATTGAGGCCATGCGGCTGCTGCGGCCCGCGGAGAGAGAACTGGAGCTGGTACACCGGCTGGACCGGGACACCTCGGGCTGTCTGTTGCTGGCAAAACGGCGGTCCACCCTACGCCAGCTGCATGCCGATTTGCGGGAAGGGCGGGTGCACAAGCGCTATGTCGCCCTCGTGCGGGGGATCTGGGAAGGAAAGGGGCGACGCGTTTCCCTGCCCCTGGAGAAGAACCGGCTACAGGGCGGGGAGCGCATGGTATCCGTCGGAGACGAAGGTAAGGAATCCGTGAGCCGATTCATTCCACGTCAGAATTTCTCCGCTGGCGCGGCCCTGGTCGCGATCGATCTCGTTACCGGACGCACACACCAGGCCCGGGTCCATGCCGCCCATCTGGGTCACCCCATTGCCGGCGATGCGAAATACGGGGACAAGGAATTCAATCGGCAGATGCGTGCCTACGGACTGCAGCGACTGTTCCTGCATGCCGAGCGGCTGGAATTTACCCATCCACGCAAGACTTGCAAAATGGTCATCGAGGCCCCATTGCCGCCGGAACTGGCGGAAACCATTGACCGGATCAAACATGCCACGTCGCTATGACCTGATCATCTTCGACTGGGACGGAACCCTGATGGACTCGCTCGCGCGCATCGTAAACTGCTTTCGCGGCGCGGCCGCGGATGTGGGTGTCGATTTCCCGGGGGACGATGCGGTGCGCAATATCGTTGGCCTTGGCTTGCAGGAAGCTATGGAACAGCTGTTTCCGGACGCCGATCCGGAGATACATCAGCGCTTGCAGGAAGCGTATCGGGAGCATTTTCTTGAACGGGATCGGACCGAAATGGTGCTGTTCCCGGGTGTGGCTGAAGGCCTGCCGCAGCTCCATGGCGAGGGCCATCGTCTTGCCATTGCGACGGGCAAGGCACGCCGTGGACTGGATCGCCTGCTCGTGGATTCGCCCTTGCGCAATCTCTTTGCGTCCACCCGCTGCGCCGACGAGACACGGTCCAAGCCCCATCCCCTGATGCTGGAGGAAATCCTGCAGGAAACCGGCGTGCCGGTGGAACGCGCCATCATGGTGGGCGACTCGATATTCGATTTGGAAATGGCGAAGAATGCCGGTATGGATTCCCTGGCGGTGAGCTATGGCGCCCACCCGTGCGACCGCTTGCAGAGTCTCGATCCCCTGGCCTGTGCCGAAAGCTTTGAGGATATCCTTGAGTGGATGCGGTAGGGAGCTTCCTCTGTAATGCCGACCGCTTGGTCGATGGCGGTCCGGGTATTCGCTTCCGCGTGCGCAGCGAGAATCGCGTCATTCCCGCTTTTGTGATTCGCTTTCAGGGTAAGGTATACGCCTATCTGAACCAGTGCGCCCACCAGTCGGTTGAACTGGACTGGCAACCGGGGCAGTTCTTCGACCCGGATCGGAATTTTTTGATCTGCGCGACCCACGGCGCACTGTACGATCCGGACACCGGTGCCTGCCGTACCGGCCGATGTGCCGGGCGAGGGTTGACTCCCCTGCCGGTGGAGGAGCACCAGGGATCGATTCTCCTCGCCGGTGGTCCCATTGGAGTACACTTGGTCGATACCGAACTTCCGGAAGACGGATCCCGTGCCTGAAGAGACGAATCATCCCCAATCCTCCCCATCCTCCGAAAATGGGGCACTGAACGATATAGCACTGGCCGTCGTCCAGGAGTTGCGGCGGAGCCGGCGCTGGAACATTTTCTTTCGCTTCGCCTGGGCGGGACTGTTTCTGCTCTTTATTCTCATCGTTTCGTTACCCGATGTGGAAAGCAAGGGGTCGCCAGGGGGGAACTACACCGCCGTGGTCGAGCTCGACGGGGAGATTGGTCCAGGAACCACCGCCAGTGCCGACAATGTCATTGGCGGTCTGCGCGATGCCTTCCGGAGCAACGCGAGGGCGGTCATCCTTCGGGCGAATAGCGGGGGCGGTACGACGGTACAATCTTCGGAGATCAGTGACGAGATTGCGCGTCTGCGCAGGAAGTATCCGAAGAAGCCGATCTACGGTGTAATCGAGGATGTGTGCGCGTCCGGTTGCTACTACGCGCTCTCCGGCACCGATCGGATCTATGCAAACCGGTCCAGCATTGTCGGGTCCCTGGGTGTGCTGCTGGATGGGGGCTTCGGTTTTGTGGACGCCATGAAGAAACTGGGCATTGAGCGACGCCTGTTTCATTCCGGTCAGCACAAGGTCGCGTTTGACCCCTTTCTCCCATTGACGCCATCCGATCGCCGAAGCATGCAGCGGATGCTGGACGAGGTGCATCAGCAGTTCATCGATGCCGTGAAACGGGGCAGGGGCAAGAAGCTCAAGAAGGATCCTGAACTCTTTACCGGAAGATTCTGGAATGGGAGTACCGCGCGAAAGCTGGGTCTGGTCGACGAGTTCGGGACCGCCGACTCGGTTGCGCGAGACGTCGTCGGCGCGGACAAGCTGGTCGATTTTACCTATCGACCCGGGTGGCTGGACCGTTTCGCCAGTCAGATCGGCGCCTCCATGGCTCACGTGTTGACGTCGGAGCTGCGCGGGCAAAACGGCGGTACGCGTTAGCGCTGCTCAGAGTATCGCAACGCCTTCCTTTTCCAGCATGTAGACCAGTCGAATGAGAGGCAGACCGATCAGGCTGTTGGGGTCGTCTCCCTCAAAGCGTTGCAGTAGCGCGATACCCAGTCCTTCCGACTTGACGCTCCCCGCGCAATCGTAGGGCTGTTCCTTTCGCAGATAGCGTTCAATCTGTTCGTCGTTGAGTTCGCGAAACACAACCCTGTAGGGAACCACTTCCGATTGCACGCGACCACTGTCGGCGTTGATCAGGGCCAGCCCGGTGTAAAGCGTAACGGCGCTTCCGGAGGCCTGTCGCAACTGGCGCACGGCATGGTCATGGTCGCGCGGCTTGCCGACAACCTCGCCGTCGTGCACGGCCACCTGGTCCGAGCCGATGACCAGCGTGCCGGGGGATACACTGGCGACCGTGGATGCCTTGAGTATCGCCAGACGTTCCACCAGTTGTTGCGGTGTTTCCCCTTCATGCGCCGATTCGTCTACGTCCGGCGATACGGAATCGAAGGGAAGGCCCAGTCGGGACAACAGTTCGCGGCGATAGGGCGAACTGGATGCAAGAACCGGATCGCCGGCGCGGACTTCCGTGCCTTCCTGGGCCAGGATATCGACGATGGTGCCGGGCATGGAACTGGTGACGTCGCCTTCCTTGCTCGCCTTGGGACGTTTGGACCCTTTCACGACCCGGCGCGTATCGACCATGCCGCCTTCCGTGGGTACGGTTTCCTGCAGAGCCTCCAGCAGGATTTCCTCGGGCACTCCGTCGACGGTGAGATAGAACGGCCGCTGTTCGTCATTCTTGTGTCCGACGCCGGTTACCTTAATATGGTAGGTCTCGCCGTGCATGGTGACGTTGAAATCGGTGGGGGCGAGTGGCGAACCAGCTTCCACTGCCTGCTCTACGGCCTCCGGCAGCAATTCCTCGGGCTGCAGGGTTCCAGCGTTCCGTTCCTCGAGGAAGTTGCGGCCGACCTCGGGGAACATGGCAAAGGTCAGCACGTCCTCTTCCGATCTGGCGATCTCGCCGATTTCCTGGCGGATCTTGTCCATCTCCGGCTCCAGGCGATCCGCCGGCCGGCAAACAATCACCTCCTCGTCGCCGATGGCCTGGTTGCGGACCTCGTCGTTGATGGCCCCCGGGGCGCGGCCGTAGCGTCCCTGGAGATAGAGCTTCACTTCGTTGGTAATGCTCTTGTAGCGTTGGCCGGTGATGACATTGAGCACTGCCTGGGTACCCACAATCTGTGACGTGGGTGTTACCAGCGGCGGGTAACCCAGGTCTTCGCGCACCCGCGGGATCTCGGCAAGGACCGCGTTCATCTTTTCCAGTGCACCCTGTTCCTTGAGCTGGTTGGACAGGTTGGAAATCATGCCGCCCGGCACCTGGTTGATCTGTACGCGGGTATCAATGTTGGTGAACTCGCTTTCAAACTGGTGGTATTTCTTACGGACTTCGTGGAAGTAGAAACCGATCTCCTGGAGTTTGGCCAGGTCCAGTCCGGTATCAAATGGCGTTTCCCGGAAAGCGACGACCATGCTTTCTGTCGGCGAGTGGCTGGTGCCCCAGGAGAACGCACTTATGGCAGTGTCCACATGCCGGGCGCCGGCCTTGACCGCTTCCCACATGCTGATATTGGCGACCCCCACGGTGGTATGGGAGTGGAAATGCAGAGGCACCTTCACGGCAGTGGACAATGCACCGAACAGCGAGGCGGAGCGCCCCGGCGTCAACAGACCGGCCATGTCCTTGATGCAGATGCTGTGGCAACCCATGGACTCCAGCTCGCGCGCCTGTTCGACAAAGTGTTCGATGGTATGGACCGGGCTGGTGGTGTAGCAGATGGCTCCCTGGGCATGCTTGCCCGCCTGGATCACCGCGCGAACCGAAGTCTCGAGATTGCGAAGATCGTTCATCGCATCAAACACGCGGAACACATCGACTCCGTTTTTCGCCGCCGTGAGCACGAAGGCCTCAACTACATCGTCGGAGTAGTGACGGTAGCCCAGCAGGTTCTGACCCCGCAACAGCATCTGGATAGGTGTGTTCGGCAACGCGGCCTTGAGTGAGCGCAGACGTTCCCACGGGTCTTCCTTCAGGAAACGCAGGCAGGCATCGAAGGTTGCACCGCCCCAGGCCTCCAGGGACCAGAAACCGATCGCATCCATCTTGTCGCAGATGGGGAGCATGTCCTCGGTCCGCATGCGGGTCGCGATCAGCGACTGATGGCCATCGCGCAGGGTCAGATCGGTTATCAGTACCTTGTTCTTGTCGTTCATATGCGGAATCCAGAATCGGCTAGAGCCCGTAGTGGGCAGCAATGGCTGCCGCAATCGCCGCGGCCAGATCCGCCCGAGGGCGGCGGATGGAGTAGTTTATCAGTTCGGGGTGCTGCTCAACGAAACCGGTATGAAAACGTCCGGCCTGAAACTCCGGTGTCTTGAGGATCTCAAGGTGGAAAGGTTTGGTTGTCTTGACGCCATGCAGACCCACGTCCTTCAGCACACGTTGGGCGCGACTCAAAAGCTGGTCCCAAGTCAGCGCCCACACTGTCAGCTTCGCGCACATGGAGTCATAGTAGGGCGGAAATTCGTATCCGGTATAGATCGCCGTGTCCGTGCGCACACCGGGACCGCCCGCCGAGTAGTATCGGGTGATCCGACCGTAGTTGGGCAGGAAATCGTTGCGCGGATCTTCGGCATTGATCCGGAACTGGGCCGCGAAGCCACGCATCTTGATGTGGTTCTGGCGGAAGGAGAGGGGGTTGCCGCTGGCGATAGAGATCTGTTCCTGCACGATGTCGATGCCGGTGACCTGTTCCGTAATCGTGTGCTCAACCTGCAGGCGGGTGTTCATTTCCATGAAATAGAATTTCCCGTCTTCATTCAGAAGAAATTCCACGGTACCGGCGTTCTTGTATTTCACGGCACGCGCTGCCTTGACTGCGAGGCGACACACCGTTTTGCGTTGTTCGTCGTTCAGCTGGGGCGAAGGGGCGACTTCCACCAGCTTCTGGTGACGCCGCTGTATTGAACAGTCGCGCTCAAACAGGTGGATTACCTTTCCCTGGCCATCGGCCAGGATCTGAACCTCGATGTGACGTGGATCGACGATGCATTTCTCGAGGAATACCTCGGCGGAACCAAAGGCCTTGGTGGCCTCCGACACGACACGCTGGAAGTTTCGCTTCAGTTCGTCCTCGCCGTCGCATCGTCGAATGCCGCGCCCGCCGCCGCCGGAAGTTGCCTTGAGCATGACGGGGTAGCCGACCTCGGTGGCGATTCGCAGGGCCTGGCCCAGGTCCTGGATGTTGTCCTCGGTCCCCGGCACCACTGGTACACCGGCCTTGATCATGGCCTTGCGTGCCTCGGTCTTGTCGCCCATTCGGCGAATGACATCCGCATCCGGTCCGATAAAGATGATTCCGCGCCGTGCACAGATCTCGGCCAACAGGGGATTTTCCGACAGAAAGCCGTAGCCGGGGTGCAGCGCATCACAGCCCGCGGCCACGGCGATGTTCACGATGCGATGGGCGTTGAGATAGCCGCCGACGGGATCGGGTCCCAGGTTATAGGCCTCATCCGCCTTTTTCACGTGCAGGGCATGGCGGTCGGCATCGGAATAGATCGCGACCGAGGTGATTCCCATCTCGGCGCAAGCGCGCACAATTCTGACCGCGATTTCGCCGCGGTTGGCCACCAGTATCTTTCTGATCAACGACCGCTCCCGGGAGCTTGGACGGGGTGCCGGCCCGCTATCGTGCCGGCAGTGTTTTTTACGAAATGGGCCCCGGGGTGTCAACACGGCATATTCGCCCTGGACAGGAAAAATCCTTGTTTTGACACAAGTTACAGGCGGTTATATGATGCGCGCCCTATGTCCGGGGCCTTACCCGTAAGCGTGGATCCGGTCCGTCTCGCGGACCAAGACGCGCAACTGCGCGGGACCTTGCCGATTGCGCGCATGAAGCGCCTGGTCAGCATGTGTGTCTCGGATGCCGGCGAGGCGCAGCTGGAGCTGCACTTTCGTCGGGAAACGGAGAGCGGGCTGCGAAGGATCACAGGCCGGATCGAAGCGGTCGTGCGAATCCGCTGTGAGCGTTGCATGGATCCGTTCGCGCTACCCCTGACGGCAGAGGTGGATTTGCTGCTGGCCCCACCGGGATCCGGTGAGCTCGCAGGCGAAAGCGATGTTCTTGAGGCCGCTGGCCCGATATCCCTTTCGGAAATGGTGGAAAATGAATTAATCCTGGCCATGCCAATGGTGCCCATGCATCCGGCCGACCAGTGTCCTTCGGCGCTGGCGGCAGGCAAGACCGGGAAAGAGGATGCGTCAACGGAGACGCATCAGGACAATCCGTTCGGGGTCCTTGCCGCATTGCGGGAGAAGGGCGCGGACAAACAGAACTCGTGACAGAACTGAGGAACGAACATGGCGGTACAACAGAATCGAAAGACCCCTTCCAAGCGCGGCATGCGTCGCTCGCACGATTCCCTGTCGGGCCCGACCCTGTCGATCGATTCGGCCAGTGGGGAGACCCATCGTCGGCACCACATCACCGCGGACGGCTACTATCGTGGTCGCAAGGTGATCGAAACCAAGTCCGACTAGGCCGGTCCGGGGTCGCCGGGTATACCGGTTCCGATGACGACCATAGCGCTCGACGCCATGGGTGGTGACCACGGGGTATCGGTCACGGTCCCAGCGGCCCTTTCCCTGCTCGCCCGGGAATCAGCCTTGAGGCTGATTCTGGTAGGGCAGGAAGATGTCATCGGCGAAGAGCTTCGTCGCCATGGTTCGGCCCCCGGCGAGCGGCTGCGTATTCACCATGCGTCGGAAATCGTGGGCATGGATGAACCGCCAGCCCAGGCCCTGAAGAAGAAAAAAGACTCCTCCATGCGCGTTGCTATCAACCTCGTCAAGGAGGGTGAGGCGGCCGCCTGTGTCAGTGCCGGAAATACCGGTGCACTCATGGCCACTGCCCGCTTCGTGCTCAAAACCCTTCCCGGTATCGATCGACCCGCCATCTGCAAACTGCTACCCACCATGCATGGGCAGGTTTATGTGCTCGACCTGGGGGCGAACATCGATTGCTCGGCAGAGCAGTTGCTTCAGTTCGGCATCATGGGATCGGTCGTTGCCAGTGCCGCGGGGAGTGAAGGTCAACCCGGTGTCGGTCTGCTGAATATCGGCGAAGAGGAGATCAAGGGCAGCGAGGTCGTCAAGCAGGCGAATGAATTGCTGCGTGAGTCCCGGCTGAACTACCTGGGCTACGTGGAAGGGGATGAGATCTACACCGGAACTGCCGATGTCGTCGTTTGCGACGGTTTTGTCGGCAACGTGGCCCTGAAGACCACCGAAGGCCTGGCCAAGATGATCACATCGTTCATGAAAGAGGAGTTCGGGCGCAACCTGTTCACCCGCCTTGCGGCATTGATCTCCATGCCGGTGCTCCGTGCCTTCGGTCGCCGGGTCGATCCCCGCCGCTATAACGGCGCAAGCCTGGTCGGGCTCAACGGCGTCGTCATCAAGAGCCACGGCGGCGCCGATGCCATGGCGTTTGAAAGCGCGATCATCGAGGCGATGAAACAGGCGGATAGCCACGTGCCAGAGCATATCGCCGAACAGGTGGAAGACCTGCTGGCCGGGGTACCCGCGTGAAGTATTCGCGCATCATCGGCACCGGAAGCTATCTGCCGGAACGGGTAATGACCAATCAGGAACTCGAATCCATGGTCGATACCTCGGATGAATGGATCGTTACCCGTACCGGGATCCGCGAACGCCGGCTGGCGGCCGAGGGAGAGACCACCCGGGATCTGGCGTATGAGGCCTCGGTTCGCGCGATGGACGCCGCTGGCGTCACCAAGGACGAAATCGACCTCATCATCGTGGCGACGACTACCCCCGACCGGATCTTTCCAAGTACCGCTTGCCTGCTCCAGGACAGGCTCGATATCCACGGATGCGCGGCATTCGATGTGCAGGCGGTGTGTACCGGTTTTGTGTACGCCCTCAGCGTGGCGGACAAGTTCATTCGCACAAATGCCGCGCGCTGTGCCCTGGTGGTAGGCGCAGAAACGCTGTCCCGCATCATCGACTGGACCGACCGCTCCACCTGCGTACTGTTCGGCGATGGCGCCGGGGCGGTGGTGCTCAAGGCCTCCGACAGCCCCGGAATCCTGAATTCCCATCTACATGCCGATGGTCGCTACAAGGAACTGCTGACCGTACCCGTCGGTGTTTCCGATGGATTCGAAAAGATCAAGGCGGGCGAGGCCTACGTGCAGATGCAGGGGAACGAGGTGTTCAAGATGGCGGTGAACACCCTGGGCCGTATCGTGGACGAGACCCTGGAAGCCGCCGATCTCAAACAATCCGATATCGACTGGCTGGTTCCCCACCAGGCGAATATCCGAATCATCGGCGCAACGGCCAGGAAGCTGGACCTGTCCATGGATCACGTGGTCGTGACCGTGGATCGTCATGGCAATACTTCCGCCGCATCCATTCCGCTGGCATTCGATGAAGCAGTACGCGATGGCCGCATCAAGAGCGGCGACACCATACTGATGGAAGCCTTCGGTGGCGGATTCACCTGGGGATCGGTGCTTCTCCGCTACTAGGTCGTGTCGCTTCATTGTCGATAGAAAAAACGCAAGAAGGTTGCAAATGAAATTCGGTTTTGTATTTCCCGGGCAGGGTTCCCAGGCGGTCGGCATGTTGGCCGAACTCGCAGGTGCCTTTCCCCAGGTGCAGGAGACATTTGACCAGGCCTCGCAAATTCTGGGTGTCGATCTCTGGAAATTGTGTCAGGAAGGTCCCGAAGCAGAGCTGAATCTGACCCAGAATACCCAGCCGGCCATGTTGGCCGCCGGCGTTGCCGTATGGCGCTGCTGGAAGGCGCGGGGCGGCCCGGATCCGATGATGATGGCCGGTCACAGCCTGGGTGAATACACCGCCCTGGTTTGTGCCGGGGCCGTGGAATTTGCCGACGCGGTGGGTCTGGTCGCCGATCGCGGCCGGTTCATGCAGGAGGCAGTGCCGGAGGGAGAGGGCGCCATGGCCGCGATCATCGGATTGGACGACGAAGCCGTGCGCGCATTGTGTGAGCAAAATGCGGGCGAGGAAGTCCTTTCACCGGTGAATTTCAACGCCCCTGGCCAGGTCGTGATCGCGGGCGCACGGGCGGCGGTGGAGCGCGCCGTCGGCGCGAGCAAGACCGCCGGCGCGAAACGAGGTTTGTTGTTGCCGGTCAGCGTGCCTTCCCATTGTCGGTTGATGCATCGGGCGGCGGAGAATATGGCCGCACGCCTGGCCGACGTGGCCATCAAAAAACCGGCGATTCCGGTAATACAGAACGTAAACGCCCGCGAGGAGAAAGACCTGGATGCGGTCCGCGAGGCGCTGGTCCGGCAGGTCGAATCGCCGGTCCGCTGGGTAGAGTCGGTACAGAACATGGCCTCGCGCGGCTCACAGATGCTGATAGAATGCGGCCCGGGCAAGGTCCTGACCGGCCTGAACAAGCGAATCGACAAGAACATCCAGTCCGTTTCCGTCAACGACGAGGCCAGCCTGGGCGAAGCCCTGGCGGCGGTCGCGGCGGGGGACTAGGCGTGGGAGGCAAGAAATGAGTCTGGAAGGAGAAATCGCCCTCGTCACCGGGGCGAGCCGTGGCATTGGCCAGGCGATTGCACTGGAGCTGGGAAGGGAAGGGGCCACCGTCATCGGTACCGCGACTTCTAGTAAAGGTGCAGAAAGTATCAGCAACTACTTGAAAGATAAGAATATTACTGGAACCGGGATTGTACTTGATGTCACTGACCCGGAATCCATCGATGCCGCCCTCAAGCAAACGGCAGAGGCCTTCGGAGATCCGACCATCCTGGTCAACAACGCCGGTATTACGCGCGACAACCTGCTAATGCGCATGAAGCCGGAGGAGTGGGACGAAATCATGGAGACCAATCTGAGCTCCCTGTTTCGCATGACCCGCGCCTGTCTACGGGCCATGACCAAGGCGCGCAAGGGGCGCATTATCAGTATCGGTTCGGTCGTGGGATCGGCGGGAAACGCGGGGCAGACGAATTATGCGGCGGCCAAGGCCGGTGTAATCGGATTCAGCAAGGCGCTGGCGCGGGAAGTGGGGTCGCGCAACATCACCGTAAACGTGGTTGCCCCTGGCTTTATCGATACCGACATGACGCGGGCCCTGCCGGAGGCGCAACATCAGGCCTTGCTGCAGCAGATTCCCCTGGGGCGTCTGGGGAGCGCGGAAGAAATTGCCTCGGCAGTGGCGTTTCTCGCCTCGCCGAAGGCGGCCTATATCACGGGGACCGTGCTCCACGTCAACGGCGGAATGTACATGGCCTAGGGCCGCTTTTTGCCGTCTCTGGCCAAGGGCAGGAAACTGGACTGGATTTCTCTTGTATGTAAATATGCGGCCACATCGCAGAGGCCGACACCTGCAATCTTTCGGAGGATTGGAAAACTATGAGCAGTGTAGAAGAACGCGTCATCAAAATCGTCGCGGAGCAATTGGGAGTGGCGGAAAGTGAAATCTCGTCCAGCTCCTCGTTTGTCGACGACCTCGGCGCGGATTCGCTCGATACGGTCGAACTGGTGATGGCACTCGAGGAAGAATTCGACACCGAGATCCCGGACGAAGAGGCCGAAAAGATCACCACCGTCCAGCAGGCGATCGATTACATCAACGCGAACAACGGCTGATTGAGATCGAGTACCGGGGCCGCCGACGTTGCACGTCGCCGGCCCCTTGTTTTGTCCCCGCATGATTCCAGTCAGCCAAGGCGTGCCCAAAGTCCCGGCACGGAGGTATAACCCTTGACCAGCAAGCGTCGCGTCGTCGTTACCGGCCTCGGGATCGTTTCTCCCGTTGGCGCAAATCTCACCGAGAACTGGGAAAACATCACCGCCGGTCGCACTGGTATCACCCGTGTTTCCCGTTTCGATATTACCGGCTATCCCTCCACCATGGCCGGAGAAGTGAAGGGCTTCGATCCTGCCGAGTACATTGCGCCAAAAGAGGCGCGCAAGATGGATCGCTTCATCCAGCTCGGAATGGCAGCGGGCATACAGGCGATGCGGGACTCCGGGCTGGAGATCACCGACACAAACGCGGAACGCATTGGCGCCAATATCGGTTCCGGCATCGGGGGCCTGGAGTCGATCGAAAACACGTCCATTACCCTGCATGAAAAGGGTCCGCGGCGGGTGTCTCCGTTCTACGTGCCCGGCTCCATCATCAATATGATCTCGGGCAATCTGTCCATTCTGTACGGAATGAAAGGCCCCAACCTGGCCATGGTGACCGCATGCACAACGGCGACCCATGCGATTGGCGATGCCTCGCGGATCATCCAGTTTGGGGATGCGGACGTTATGGTGGCCGGCGGGGCCGAGGCGCCTGTAACGCCCACGGGACTGGCAGGATTTGGCAACGCCAAGGCCCTGAGCACGCGCAACGATGATCCGGAAGGCGCGAGCCGACCCTGGGACCGTGATCGCGATGGTTTTGTGATCGGGGAGGGTGCCGGTGTCGTGGTGCTGGAGGAGCTGGAGTTTGCGAAGAAACGCGGCGCCCGCATCTACGCTGAGGTCATCGGCTTTGGAATGAGCGGAGACGCCTACCACATGACCCAGCCGGCAGAAGGCGGCGAGGGTGCAGCACGGTGCATGGATGTTGCCCTGAAGAACGCCGGCATCGATCCCGCCGACGTCGACTATATCAATGCCCACGGGACATCGACGCCGCTGGGCGATCTGGCGGAGACCAAGGCCGTGAAGAGAAGCTTCGGCGATCACGCGGGCAAACTGGCCGTCAGTTCTACCAAGTCCATGACCGGGCATCTGCTGGGCGCGGCTGGCGGCATCGAGGCGATCTATACCGCGATGGCGATCCACAATCAGCTCGCTCCTCCTACGATCAATCTGGAGCATCCGGATCCCGAATGTGACCTGGATTTTGTCCCGAATACCGCGCGGGAGATGAAGATCGACGTTGCCCTGTCCAATTCCTTCGGATTCGGCGGTACCAACGGCACCCTGGTGTTGCGCCGCTTTCAGTAGTGTTCGCGGGCGCAGCCATGCACGGCCATACACAGGTGCAGCGCAACGCGTCCGAGACCATGTCCCACCGCCTCGACCCGGTTCCGGATCTTTTCGAACTCCATGCCCGGTTCCCCGAGCGCTATCCGGCCCTGCTGGAAAGTGCGGCTGCCGGTCCCAACGGCCGCTTTGATATCCTGTTCGCCTTTCCGGGCAATCGGCTGGAACTCACCGCCGACAATACGCTCCTGCGCAACGGCGAGGCGGAAGAAGGCGATTTTCTGGATGCCCTGGAAAAGGAACTGGAGCGCGAGAGTGTTGACCCGGTAAACCGTCCTGAAACGCGCGAACTGCCGTTCCGCGGCGGCTGGTTTGTCTATCTGGCCTATGAACTGGTGCGGGAGATTGAACCTGGTCTCGCCGACATGTTGCCGCCGTCCGATTCGATCCTGGCATTGGCCATTCGTTTCCCCGCCGCGGTGATCCATGACCGCAGCGACGGGCAGACCTGGTTCCTCGGTGATCATACGACGCCGGCGAATAGTCTTGATCAGCTACAGTCAGATCTGGCCGCCGTGTCGGCGGAGGCCTCCCCGTCAGTTGCCTGCACGGCAATACCGCAGGAAGATGAGGCTGCACAATTCCTGAAAGGCGTTGCAGGAATCAAGCAGTTCATTCGCGAGGGTGACGTGTTCCAGGTGAACCTGTCGCGCTTGTGGCAACTGAAAATGACCGGGCCCGCAGATGCCCCTTCCATCTATCGAAACCTGCGCCAATCCAACCCGGCACCCTTCGCGGCCCTGGCCCGGTTGAACGATCGCATCACCATCATGAGTTCTTCTCCCGAGCGGCTGGTGCAGGTGAAAGACGGGCAGGTCTCCACCCGACCCATCGCGGGTACCTACCCCCGGGCAGCGGACCCGGAGGAGGACCGAAACCGGGCCCGGGACCTGCTTCGCCATCCGAAGGAGCGGGCCGAGCACATCATGTTGATCGATCTGGAACGCAACGATCTCGGCCGCATCTGCCAGCCGGGGAGTGTTCGGGTTCCGGAGCTGATGAGCCTGGAGACCTACGCCCACGTGCACCATATCGTGTCGGAAGTAACTGGTACCCTGCGCCCGGACATCAGTCCGGTGCAGGTCATCCGCGCGGTATTTCCAGGCGGAACCATTACCGGCTGCCCCAAGGTCCGTTGTATGGAAATCATCAGCGAACTGGAGCAGACGTCGCGCGGCGCCTATACGGGGTCCCTTGGCTACATCAATCGCGACGGCTCCATGGATCTGAACATCCTGATACGCACACTGGTGCTGCACGGCGACACCCTGAGCCTGAGAACCGGTGCGGGGATCGTGGCCGATTCGGATCCTGTGCGTGAATTGGCGGAAACCCGCGCCAAGGCGCGGGGTGTGTTGCGGGCCCTGGGTGTATCGTGACACAGGCGCGCCACCTGGTTAACGGATGCGAGGACCACCTCGTGGATGTCGCCAATCGGGGCCTCCAGTACGGTGATGGTTGCTTTGAAACCATTGCCATTCGGGACGGTCGTCCGCTCCTGTGGCAGCCACATATCGAGCGTCTGCGGCGGGGGCTTGCGCGGCTGGGTATCGACGTCGATCAGAGTGGATCGCGCGATCGTGAAGCTGACGGTGACCCGCGGAACCGGGGAACGGGGATACCGCGCCCGCCCCGGGGTCCGGACGACACGAATCACGAGCCTGTATGCCTGGCCGGATTTGCCGGCGCGAATTTTCCAGGAGGGAATGAGATTGTGCCTGTGCCGTACCCGGGTTTCGCGCAACCGGCGTCTTGCAGGAATCAAGCACCTGAACTGCCTGCCCCAGGTACTGGCACGGAACGAGTGGGATGACGAATACGATGAGGGCGTGATGCTGGATGAGAGTGACCATGTTGTGGAGGGAACCATGACAAATATCTTTCTGCAGCTGGAAGGCCGCCTCGTGACGCCCCGCCTGGACCAGGCCGGGGTCGAGGGAGTGATGCGACAGCAGGTCCTCCGCGAGGCGCGGGATCTGGGATACGATTGCGTGGAGGAAGATGTGACCCTGGCCATTCTGGAACGGGCCTCTGGAATGATCCTGACGAACAGTGTGCTCGGCGTGATGGGCGTCGCCGAGTTTGATGATCGGACGTTGTCCAAGGTGGAATGTCTGGCAAGCTTGCGGGAAAGACTTCGTGATGTTGTCGCGACCTAGGAAACAATGTGGAATGCGCTGCCGGCTCGTGGCCGCGGCCGTGGCGCTCCTGGTGCTGGTCCCGTTGGTGGTATGGAATCTGCCCTTGTCACCCGCGGATCATACTTACGAAGTCAGGACCGGGACCAGCGTACGCGAGCTCGCCAGGGAACTCTATGCC
This sequence comes from Acidiferrobacteraceae bacterium, assembly GCA_037388825.1. Lineage (NCBI taxonomy): Bacteria > Pseudomonadati > Pseudomonadota > Gammaproteobacteria > Acidiferrobacterales > Acidiferrobacteraceae > Acidiferrobacteraceae bacterium. The sequence continues at coordinate 44,004 of JARRJV010000043.1, forward strand.
GACGGAGTGCTGCCGGACCGCCATTCCCTGGTGCTGCTGGCGCTGCTGCGGGGCGATCAGCGGCGCATACGCGCCGGTGAATACCGTTTTAAATCCGGCATCAGCGAGTGGGGTATCCTTGACAAACTGGTGGCCGGCAAGTCGGTGACCTATCCATTCCTCATTCCAGAAGGGTGGACCTTCAAGGAAATCCTCGCGGCCATGGCTGGCGCTCACCGCCTGCAGCGGACCTTGACGGGCCTGTCCCCGAAGGAAATCATGGACAAGCTCGGCCATCCGGGAATGAACCCCGAAGGCCGCTTCTATCCCGACACCTACAAGTACACGGCGGAAACCACGGACCTTGCAATCCTGCGCCAGGCCTTCGACAAAATGCAGAAGGTCCTGGCCCGCGAATGGGCGGACCGCGATCCGGATCTTCCGTACAAGACCCCGTATGATGCCCTGATCATGGCTTCCATTGTCGAAAAAGAAACCGGAGCAGCCCGGGAGCGGCCCGAGATCGCCGGCGTTTTTATCAACCGCCTGCACAAGAGGATGCGCCTGCAAACCGACCCAACCGTGATCTACGGCATGGGTGATCGCTTTGACGGCAATCTGCGCAAACGCGATCTGCATCACGATACGCCCTACAACACCTACACCCGTGGCGGACTGCCGCCCACGCCCATTGCCATGCCAGGCGAAGCCGCAATCCACGCAAGCCTGCACCCGGCCAAAACGGGTGCGCTGTACTTCGTTTCGCGTGGTGACGGTACCCATGTATTTTCCGCAACCCTGGAAGAACACAACCGCGCCGTGGCCCGTTTTCAGAAGGCGCCGGCGCGCCGCGCCATCCATCATCCCCCCGACCGGAGACAGGACTAGTGAAACGCGGTTGGTTCATTACGCTCGAGGGCGGTGAAGGTGCCGGCAAGAGCAGTTGCATGCCGTACATACGAGAACACCTGGAGGCGACAGGGCATCGGGTGTTGATGACCCGTGAGCCCGGGGGCACAGCCCTGGGAGAACGGGTGCGCGAAATTCTGCTTCATCCGGATGGGGCGCCGATGCATGGCGATACCGAACTGCTGTTGATGTTCGCGGCCCGTGCGCAACACCTCGCGGAGGTGATTCTGCCTGCATTGGCCGCCGGTAGCGTGGTCCTGTGCGACCGCTTTACCGACGCGAGCTATGCCTATCAGGGCGGTGGCCGCGAGATCCCACTGGAACGCATCTCCGCACTGGAGACCTGGGTGCAAGGGGACCTGCGCCCCGATCTCACGCTCCTGTTTGATGTGCCGGTGGAGCAGGGCATTGCCCGGGCGAAAGGCCGCAGCGCGCCGGATCGATTCGAACAGGAAGACCTGGCCTTTCTGCAGCGGGTTCGCAAGGCCTACCGGGACATCGCCAGGCGGGAACCGGAGCGTGTTCGACTCGTGGATGCCAGCCGCGATCTTCCGGAGGTACAGGCACAGGTGCAGGAACACCTGAATACCTTGCTGGAGCGGCATGTCAGCTGATAGGGACATCCTGTATCCGTGGCTGTCAGGCCCGTGGCAGCGTCTGACCGGAGACCTGGAACGGGTATCCCATGCGATCCTTTTGTCCGGAACCGCGGGGCTGGGCAAGCGGGCCCTGGCGGGGGAGCTTGCCCACAGTCTGCTGTGCGACAAGCCTGTCGATGGCCACGCCTGTGGCCAGTGCAAGAGTTGTCAGCTGTTCGCGGCCGGTACCCATCCCGACCTGACCGTGGTTCAACCGGCAGAAGAGGGCAAATCCATTCCCGTCGACGACATCCGCGAACTGAACCGCTTTCTCTCCCTGACGGCCCATACGGCCCCGCGCAAGGTCGTGCTGTTGTCACCGGCGGAGACCATGACGTTGCAGGCAGCCAATGCGCTGCTGAAACAACTGGAGGAACCGCCTCCCGGAAATGTCCTGATACTCGTCAGCCACCAGAGCGACCGGCTGCCTGTCACCATACGTAGCCGCTGTACACGGGTGGAGCTGTCCCCACCGTCCCGGGAGCTTGGTGGGGCCTGGCTGGTGGAGCAGGGCGTGCCCGCGGAGGTGGCGCCCCTGCTGCTGCGCAACGCGGGGGACGCTCCCTTGCGGGCCCAGGCCCTGTGGTCCGGGGGGTTTCTGGAGCAGCGGGAACGGCTGATGGAGGGATTGGCGGGGCTCGCACGGCGGGGCGGCGACCCGGTCGCCTGTGGCGGGGACTGGCTGGAATCCGGGGCGCATACCTCCCTGGTCTGGTTCTACGGGCTGTTGCGTGATTTGCTTCGCGTCCGCTTTGATCGCGGCGCGGAAAAGGAGCTGGCCAACACCGATCTTCGCTCACGGCTGGCCCATGCCGCTGAAAAGATGCCCGCGGCTGCGATCGCAGAGCTCGCTGGCCGGGTTCAGGAGGGATTGCGCCTGCTCGGGAGCGGCGTGGACGAGCGCTTGCTAATTGAAGATATTCTGATACGCTGGAATAAGTCCAATTTGACCGCGAAGTAGACCAATTTCTATGGCTGGACCAGCGAATCCGACCCCCGCGGCCCGACCGGGCGCGCGACCCGGGGTTCTTTCATTGACGATCAAGGACAAGAACGCGCTCTACGCCGCGTACATGCCATATTTGAAGAATGGCGGCATCTTTGTCCCGAGCAACAAGTCCTACCAGCTTGGTACCGAGGTGTTCATGCTGCTGACCCTGGTCGACAGCAAGGAAAAGATCCCGGTGGCCGGCCACGTGGTATGGATCACTCCGGCAGGCGCCCAGGGCAACCGCGCTGCCGGCATTGGCGTCCAGTTCAGCGACAAGGATGCCGGAGCCGCCCGCAACAAGATCGAAACCTTGCTGGGCGGGGCCCTGAAATCCGAGCGACCAACGCATACGATGTAAACTGTGGTTCGCCTGGTCGATTCCCACTGCCACATCAATTTTGATCCCCTGGGCGAGGAAACCGAGGCCGTGCTGCGCCGCGCGCAGGAGCAGGGCGTCGGTCACATGTTATGCGTGTCGGTGAACCTCGAGGACTACCCCCAGGTCCGAGAGCTTGCCCGTGTCCATGACAATGTATTCGCCTCGGTGGGCGTACATCCAAATGAGCGCGAGGGCAGGGACCCGGCCAGTGAGGAACTCGTGGATCTGGCGCAGGATCCGTCCGTGGTCGCCATTGGCGAGACCGGCCTGGACTACTTCCGCACTGAAGGGGCCATGGACTGGCAGCACGACCGGTTTCGGAACCATATCCGCGCAGCCATCGCCGCGAAGAAGCCCTTGATCATTCACACACGGGATGCGGCCAGCGACACGATGGAGATTCTGCGCGAGGAGTCGGCCCGGGATGCCGGCGGGGTTATGCATTGCTTCGTCGAGGACTGGGACATTGCGACCCAGGCCCTGGACATAGGATTCTATATTTCCTTTTCCGGAATCGTGACCTTCAAGAACGCGGATGACTTGCGCGAGGTGGCGCGCAAGGTGCCCCGGGACCGCATTCTGGTGGAGACGGACTCACCGTACCTGGCGCCGGTTCCCTATCGTGGCAAAACCAATGAACCATCCTACGTGCGTTATGTAGCGGAAACCCTGGCAGACCTGCGCGATGAAGATATCTAGGATTTCTGCGGGCAGACCACCGACAACTTCTTCCGCCTGTTCTCCGACGCCGTGCCGGTCAGTTAGCGGCGATTTCAACCGCCGCGCGAAGTTCGTCCTGTGTGTTGTAGCAGTGGGGTGAGAAGCGTATCCCGCCGCCACGGGGCGCGCACATCACCTTGTTGTCCCGTAACAGCTGGTACAGCTCTTCCTGGCTTCGGTGGCGATGGGCGAACGTCACGATGCCGGCCACGCGACCGGGCGCGTGGGTCGATAGCGCGACCAGGTCCCGATGTCCTGCAATTTCCTCATACAGGAATTCACTGTTGGCAAGGATGCGAGACTCCACTATTTCGATTCCCACCTCGTTCAGCAGCGAGAGGCTTGCGGCAAGAATGTGAATCCCGAGCATATTGGGACTGCCACATTCAAAACGGCGCGCGTTGCTGGCCGGTTCCCATTCCTTGCGATCGAAATCATGGGCATGCTCGACCATGTGCCAGCCGAACTGGTGCAGGGTCAAGCGATCCCGCCATCGGGGCGAACAATAGAACACGGCAATCCCTTCGGGCCCGAGCATCCATTTGTGGGCATCGGCCGCGAGGAAGTCGATATGCATGGCCTGCACATCATGAGGGATAACACCGAGACCCTGTATGCCATCGACGCACAGGGCAATGCCCCGGCGGTGACATTCGTCACCAAGGCGGAGCAGATCCATGCGCAGCCCGCTGGCATACTCCACGGTGCTGATCGCCAGGAGACGGGTTCGGCCGTCACAGGCGGCCAGCAACGCGTCTTCCGGTTCGGTTCCCAGGGAGACCTGCCGGACCTCCACGCCGACCGGGGCCAGGGATTCCCAAACGATCCGGTTGGAAGGAAACTCCTCGTCGGAAATCACCACGTTGTCGCCGGATTTCCAGGGGAAGCCATGGGCAACGACGGACAGGCCTTCGGAGGTGTTCTTGAGAAAGGCAATGTCCCCGGCCTGTGCATTGAGCAGGGATGCCACGGTGCCGCGCAGCGCCTGTTCCGCCTCCGCCCAGGCAGGGTAGTTCAGCGATCCATGGGTAACGTTCTCGTCAGCGAATGCGGCAGCGGCGAGACCTGCCCGTCGTGGCCACGGCGCGACCGCGGCATGGTTCAGGTAGATTCCGTCCTGGCGCACCGGGAATTCCCCGGCAAGCAAACGTTCGACGGTTTCGCGTTGATCTGTTTGCGGGTGTGGTGCCATGGATCCGGTTTGCATCGACTCGAAAACCCAATGATCGCGCGTTCTCGGGTCGCTGCAAAACGCTGACGATATCGCAGCGGGGTCTGTTGTAGAAATAGGGAGTTTTCCCGGGAATCTGGAATAGTTCGGGGGGTATCTGGATATGCGTATAATGTATATTATGTAAAACGACACAGGACCCCGAACTGGGGGATCGCCCGGCATGCACACCCCTGCCGGCGCGCGGCGGCCCTTGAAATCTGGTATAAAAGTCTACCAGTAAGACCACAGAAGCCACGGTGAAACGGTCTTTCCCAGCGCGTTCACCGTAAAAAAGCCGTCGAATACGATGAATCTGACCCAGCCCCAGGACAAACATTTGCGGGCGCGCGTGAAGCTGCTCGGCATCGCCCTGGGCAACGTCCTGCGCACGCACGCCAGTGAAGGCGTGTACACGGCGGTCGAGACCCTGCGCAAGGGGTTTCTGCGGCTTCGCCAGGAGGAAAATCCCCGCCTCCGCGCCCGCCTGATGCGCGTGATCAGCACCATGGAGGCCGGCACGCTGACCGAGGTGGTTCGCGCCTACAGCATCTACTTCAGCCTGCTGAATATCGCGGAAGAGGAATTCCAGCATCGCCAGCGTCACCGCCAGCGCCAGCTCGGCGGACCGATGTGGACCGGATCTTTCGACGAGACCCTCACCGCATTCAATTATCAGGGCGTCGACCCCGAAGGCCTGCAATCGATCTTCGACGGTATGTTGTACATGCCGGTATTCACGGCCCACCCGACCGAGGCCCGCCGTCGCACCATCCAGCACACCCTGCGCCGGATTTTTGTGACCAGCGAGCAACTGGACGATACGCGCCTGCGCAAACGCGAGCGCGAGGAGATCATTGCCCAGTTGCAGACCCAGATACAGATCCTGTGGAAAACAAACGAGGTTCGCGTACAGCGCCCACAGGTTCGGGACGAGATCCGCAACGGCCTGTTCTATTTCCGCGAGTGCCTGTTCGAGGCCATTCCCGAGGTGTATCGCAACCTGAACAATTCCATCGCACGGGTCTACGGGCCGGATGCGAATGAACTCCGGATCCCCAGTTTTCTGCGCTTCGGTTCCTGGATCGGCGGGGATCGTGACGGCAATCCCAATGTCACGCCGGAAACAACCGAACTGGCCGTGCGGCTGCACACCCAGGAGATTCTCGAGGAATACCTTTCGCGCGTACACAACCTGAGTGAGGTCTTGTCGTTTTCCATTCGAATCTGCACACCACTTCCGGCCGTACTGCAGAAGATCGATGAAGGCGAAGCCTTTGTGTCGCAGGTATTCGGTGCGAACCCCGATCGTTTCCGTGAGGAACCCTATCGCCGTCTGTTGTACCTGATGCGCTATCGCCTGCAGCGTAATCTGGCTTGCGTCCAGGCACGGCTGCGGGGCGACCCGGCCCCCGACCCGGGCCCCGCCTATGCCCGGGAAGAGGAATTTCTCGAAGACCTGCGATTGATCCGCGAGTCGCTGGTCAGCCATGGCGATGCCAATGTGGCGGATCGCGAACTGGCGAATCTGATTCGTTTGGTCGAAACCTTCGGTTTCTACCTGGTGCATCTGGATATTCGACAGGAATCGTCCCGGCACAGCGCCGCCATCGATGAGTTGTTGCGCCAGGGCGGGGTCACGGAAAAGTATCTGGACCTGGACGAGCCGGCGCGCATGGATGTGCTCAGCCGCGTCCTGGAATCTCCGGAACCCGTTGGTTTCGACGCATCAAACATGAATCCGGAGACCAGGGAGACACTGGAGGTATTTCAGTCGGTTGCGCGGATGCGCAGGGAAGTCAGTGAGAGCGCGTTTGGCAACTATGTGATTTCCATGACCCATGCCGCCAGCCATGTCATGGAAGTGATGGTACTGGCGCGAACGGCAGATCTGGTCGGGCGTGACGATGGAACCTGGCGCTGCGCCATGGGTGTCGCCCCCCTGTTCGAAACCATCGAGGACCTGGCTCACATCGATCAGGTTTTGACCAGCCTGTATGACAACCCCGTCTACATGGGATTGTTGAAGGCCGCGGGTGGTCAACAGGAGATCATGCTCGGCTACTCCGATTCTGCCAAGGATGGAGGAATTCTGGCCTCCGGATGGAACCTGTACGAGGCACAGCGAAAGATCGTCGCCCTATCCGATCGCTACGGGGTTTCCTGCCGCCTGTTTCATGGCCGCGGCGGCACCATCGGTCGTGGGGGCGGGCCGACCCACGAATCCATTATTGCCCAGCCCCCTGACACGGTTCGGGGAACGATCAAGTTCACCGAACAGGGCGAGGTTCTGTCCTACCGCTACAGCAATGTGGAGACAGCACGATACGAACTGGCCATGGGTATCACTGGTTTGCTCAAGGCGAGTGGACCCACGGCGCCGTCGGCCGGGACCTACGAAAACTATCATTCGGTGATGGTGGAACTGGCAGCGGCCGGCGAGCAGGCCTATCGCAATCTCACGGATCGCACCCCGGGTTTTCTGGACTACTTCTACGAAACCACGCCGGTGAGCGAAGTCGGGCTGCTCAAAATCGGTTCGAGGCCTTCGCATCGGGCGAAGGGAGATCGCTCCAAGTCTTCCATTCGCGCGATACCATGGGTATTCGGCTGGGCCCAGTCCCGCCATACCCTCCCCGCCTGGTATGGAATTGGTTTCGCGCTGGAGCACTGGCGCGCCAACGATCCGGACCGCCTGGCGGTGCTTCGGGAGATGTATACCCACTGGCCCTTCTTCCGTTCTCTCCTCAGCAATACGCAAATGTCCCTGGCGAAGGCCGATATGGGCATTGCCGAGGAGTACGCCCTGTTGCTGCACGACAAGGCCTTGCGGGAGCACATTTTCGGGCGCATTCGCGAAGAGTACGAACGTACCCTGAACCAGGTCCTTGAAACCGCCGATATTCGCATCCTGCTGGAGGAGCTTCCGTCGCTGGCACTTTCCCTGTACCGTCGCAACCCGTACCTGGATCCCCTGAATCACATCCAGGTGGCTCTTCTGCGACGGGCACGCAACCCGGAGGCGGCCCCGGAAGAGCGGGAACGGTGGCTGGATCCCCTGCTCCGCTCGATCAACGCGATCGCTGCCGGGATGCGAAATACCGGATAGCATGGCCGGGTCTTGCGCGGGATCAATTCCGGCTTACCACCTCTTCCGGTAGGCTAGGCCCATGAATCAGGACCTCGCACGACAATTCCTCTTCGACATGAGTCTGGCACGGGCCTTCGAGCAGGCCAGTGCCCAGCAATATTCTGAAGGCAAGATCGGCGGCTTTTTACATCTGTACCCCGGGGAGGAAGCGGTGGCGGTTGGTGTGCTGCGGGCCGCGGATCCCGGCGACTATGTCGTCAGCACCTATCGCGAACACGTGCACGCCCTGGTCCGGGGAATCCCGGCCCGCGAGGTCATGGCTGAGCTCTTTGGGCGCTCTACCGGTTGTTCCGGCGGTTACGGCGGTTCCATGCACCTTTTCGACATCGGCCGCCGGTTTCTGGGTGGCTATGCCATCGTGGGCGAGACGTTTCCCGTTGCCATCGGTGCCGGCTACTGGTTACGCATGCGTGAGCAATCCGAGGCGGTGGTGTGTTTCTTCGGCGACGGTGCCGCCAACCAGGGGACGTTTCATGAGTCCCTGAATATGGCCGCCCTCTGGGAGCTGCCGGTGCTATTCGTATGCGAGAACAACCGCTATCAGATCGGGACCGAGATCCATCGGCATTCGGCACTCACGGAAGTGCATAGACGTGCCTGTGCCTACGGCATGGATGCCGAGCGGGTCGACGGCATGGACGTGGTTGCCGTGTATGAAGCCACGGACGCAGCACTTCGACACGTCCATGCCGGGAACGGACCCTACCTTCTGGAATGCGAGACCTATCGCTACCGGGGTCACTCCATGGCGGACAGTGGCGCCTATCGGCCGGAGGCGGAGCTGGCCGAGGAACGTGGGCGCGATCCGGTTTCCGGATTCCGCGACCGTGCACTGAAGCAAGGTTGGCTCGATGAGCGACAGGCCAGCCAGATCGAGTCCGAGGCGGATGCAGCCGTGCAGGATGCAGTGCAGTTTGCCGATGCCAGCCCTGCCCCCGACGACTTGCAGGCAAACGTGTACAGCAATCCACTTGATCTCTACAAGGGGCGCCCATGAGCCCGCGTCAGCACAATGACCAGGCCGGGCGTATCGCGCCCGCCCAGGCCCGTGAGGAACTCATGGTATGGGAAGCGCTGAATATTGCCCTGGACCGCGAAATGGACGCGGACGACAGTGTGTTTCTCCTGGGCGAGGACGTGGGCCTGTATGGCGGCAGCTACCGCGTCAGTCAGGGCCTGCTGGCCAAATACGGTGAGTGGCGTGTTCGCGATACACCCATCTCCGAGGGCAGCTTTACCGGACTCGGTGTCGGCGCCGCCCTGGTCGGCGGACGGCCAATCATCGAGATCATGACCGTGAACTTCTCGCTGTTGGCCCTGGATGCCCTGGTCAATATGGCGGCCAAATTGCGCTACATGTCCGGCGGACAGTTGCGGGTTCCCCTGGTGGCGCGCATGCCTGGAGGTGTCGCCCATCAGTTGGCCGCGCAACACTCGCAAAGACTGGAGCAGATGCTGATGAATGTGCCTGGCCTCAGGGTCGTGGCCCCCGGGACCCCACAGGACAGCTACTGGCACATGCGACAGGCAGTTCGCACGGATGATCCAATCGTCATCCTGGAGCATGAGCTGCTGTACTTTCACAAGGGACCGTTCGATCCGGACGCGAAACCCCCGCCCATGCACAGCGCCGCGATTCGCCGTCACGGCACGCAGGCAACAGTGATCGCATGGCACCGTATGGTGGAAGTGGCGCTGGAAGCGGCGGAGCGCCTGGCGGCGGATGGCATCGAAATCGAGGTGATCGATCTGCGCAGCCTGCGACCGATCGACCTGCCGACCCTGCAGGCCTCCGTACGGCGCACGGGTTGTGCCCTGGTGGTGGAAGAGGATGTGCGATTCGCCGGAGCCGGCGCCGAGATTGCCGCCGCCTTGGGCGAACGATGCTTTGGCGACCTGAATCAGCCGGTACGCCGCCTCGGGGCCGCCGATGCGCCGACGCCGTACGAAGCCGGGCTGGAATCGGCCTCCATTCCGGACCTCACGGCCGTGGTCAATGCCGTGCGCATGATGCTCGGCTCCTAGATTTCGCTACCAGGACAGCGAACCGGCGGCGATGGCCGCCCCGAGCAGACCCGGCGAGGGATGGGTGATCAAGGTGACCGAAATGTCGCGAAGTAAATCACTCATTCGCCCCTTGTCGACAAAGGCCTTCGCGAACCGTTGGTCCTCCAGCACGCGGGGAAGAATCTTGGGTGCGATACCACCGGCGACGTAAACCCCGCCGGTGGCCAGGCAGCTCAGGGCCAGGTTTCCGGCCTGGGCGCCATAGACATCCACGAACAGGTCCAGCGCCTGCAGCGCGACGGAATCACCATCATCCAGCGCACGGGAACTGATTTCCGCTGCCCCGAGCTCGGGTTCATTCATGCCGTTCAGAAACGCGTAAATGGTTTCGAGCCCCGGACCAGACACCACGCGCTCGTAACTCACATGTTTATGGCGTTGTTGCAGGTACTCCAGCATCTGTGCTTGCGTGTGGTTACGCGGGGCAAAGTCCACATGGCCACCCTCAGTAGGCAGGGCTCGCAGCGTGTCCTCATCCGGCAACAGGATCCCCTGCCCCAGGCCGGTGCCGGCGGCGATCAGCGCCCGTGCACCGGCCGGATCCGCCGTGCCGGATTGCAGGGATACCATTGCGTCCGCTCCCAGCGCCGGGATCGAGTAGGCAATTCCCGCCATGTCGTTGATAAGCTTCACCGGACCGATGCCGAATCGGCCAGCCAGCGACTGCGCATCCACGATCCACGGCAGGTTGGTGATTCGGGCCCGGTTCCCTGTGACCGGTCCGGCAACGGCGAGACAGGCTGCACCCGGTGCGCCAGCCCCTTCGAGGAATCCGGCAAGCATGGTTTCGATATCGGGATAATCGCTGGAGGAGAACTCGGCTTGGCGAATGAAACTGCAATGTGTTCCCTTCACGTCTGCCAGCGCCAATCGCGCGGTCGTGCCACCGAGATCAACCGCGAGAACAGTCACCGCGCCAGATCCCGACGGCCGGCATCGACGGAAGGAATCAGGTGCGCGTCAGCCATGGTGTCGTGCGTAGGTGGCAAAGAACTCGGCTTTGGCAATGATGTGGCCGCTCATGGCCCGTTCCAGGTCGTCGACATCATCGATTCCGGAATCGTCCAGCACGGTGTCCAGGGCATAGAGCTTGTGGAAATACCGGTGACGCCCGACAGGGGGACAAGGCCCGCTGTAGGCGTTTCGTTTCCCGCTGTTGGCGCCAACGCAGGTGCCGGCCGGCAGCAAGCGGGAGCTTTCGACCGCCTCAGGCAAACCGTTTTCCAGGGGCGGTATGTTGAACAACAACCAGTGTACCCAGGTCATGAGCGGCGCTGCAGGGTCAGGGGCATCCGGATCGGCGATGACAAGGACCAGGCTTTGTGTACCCTGCGGAACTCCGGACCATTCCAGGGCTGGAGAGATATTTTCCCCGTCGCAGGTGTACCGGCGCGGAATCTCGCCGCCGTGATCAAAGGCTTTCGACCATAGCTTCAGGCTCATACCTGTCCCTTCTTCCAGATATCCCTCCTTCGCGGCACCGGGATCTCTGGATCTCTCAATCAGGTCGATTGTACGGAAATCCGGGCGAGGATTTCGATATTTTGTTTGCGCCGAACGGGATCGGGATCGCTGGTAAAGGAAACCGTTTCGATCATTTCTACGTAAGCGCGTTCGAAGCCGTGGAAGCGGGCGCCCTGGAGTACGAATTCGCGATACCAGTCAAATGGAAGCAGGCTCTTGTCCACCCACGGATCCATGGCCTGATACAGAAAGGCCTCCATCTCCCCTTCCGGCGTCGACACGACCCGATCCATCGTGCGGTAGCCGGCTCCCTCGATCTGATCGAGAATTCGACACTCTGCAGCCGAGATTTCATAGATCGCTCCATACACCCGATGGGTCGGGTCGCCGGTACAGAAGGCATCGCATTTGCCCGACTGGTCCCCTCCCCGCTTGTGGAAACAAAGCTGGTGTTCGGGCAAGACCGCGGTAGTCAGGAGACTCGCTGAAGGGGTCCGGGCAAGCAGTCGCTCGGGAAGCAAATTGGAGCCATATGCGAAATACTTCACATCGCTATGGTAACAGTTGTCGCTTCGGCGTGCGTGCAATTGGCGAATAGACAAAGGCCCCGCCACAGAGCGGGGCCTTTGGGTTCGCCGGGCGATATCCGCAGACTAGCTGGAGGGTGCGTCAGTAGCCTCACCCTGGGTTTCCCCGGTGGCCGCCTGGATGCACTGTTCGATGTAGGCCTGAAGCTCCGCCGGATCTTCGATTCCTGCCGCCTGGGCATCGGCCTGGCATTGGGCGCGAACCTCATCCGTGTCGGCGCGCGCAGCCGGCAAGCTCGCCAGCAGCCCGCCAGTCACTACCGCAATAGCCAGACCGCGTACAAATGTGGATTTCATGGTCATGCTCCTCGAGCGTATGGGATTGGGCGGCCTTGTCGCGGGTCACCTTTCGGTTCGCGCGCCCGGTCTCGCCGCACGCTATTTAAACTGCGCCAAGTTCCCGGTAAAGCGAATTTATGTGATCATTACGATCGATTTGTTGCATGGAACCCGCCGCAGCTAGCGGGGATGTACAGCCCCTGATGCCGGTCGCCCCATGGATATCGAAATCCTGCGTACGTTTCTTGAGGTGAGCCGGACCCACCATTTCGGCCAGGCGG
>JARRJV010000044.1 GCA_037388825.1 Acidiferrobacteraceae bacterium
CACCCTGGTTCCCCAGGGTACTGAATCTCGTTGCCGTCCTGATGCTTGCCAGCGGAGCGGCCCACTGGACCTGGGCCCTCATCCACCCGCCGGTGGCCCCCGTAACCCTGCCCGCCGAAGTCGTCGCGATCCCGTCGGCGCCCACGTCGGCGGACACGCTGGTATCAGCCCATTTGTTCGGCCAGGCCGATGTCGCGACGACCGGATCCCTGGATAGCATTCCGGTGTCGAGCCTCAACCTGGTGCTGAACGGTATCATATCGGCCGGCAGTGACAGCCACGCCCTGATCAGCGTCGATGGCGGTGAACAGGCAGCGTTTGCGGTCGGCGACGAGGTTACGACCGGAGTCACCCTTGCTGCTGTCTATGATGACCGCGTCATCATTTCCCGTGGCGGCAAGAAGGAAAGCCTGCTGATGTATGAGGAGACTGGCAGTTCCTCAGTGACCGGGCTGCCCTCTCCCACTACCGGTCCCGCGGTAGTCCCCATGGGGAGAGACCGTTTCAATCTGTCCCGCAGCCAGCTCCAGAACCAGTTGCGCCGACCGGACGTCCTGGCCCAGGCCCGCATCGTACCCTATGGTGGTGGCGGATTCATGGTGCGTTCCATAAACGGGAACAGCATCTTCTCCCGGGCCGGCCTGAAGCGCGGTGATGTAATCAAGAGCATCAACGGCCAGGCCCTCAACAACTACGAAGACGCGATGCGGATTCTGAACAGCGTGGGTGGGATCGACAACGTCCAGGCCTTCGATCTGGAGATCATGCGTCACGGCAAGCCCCGGCAGCTTCACTACAATATTCAATAACAAGTAACCGGTACCCGCATGTTCAGAAACAACACACGGTTGTACGTAACCCTACTGGCCGGCACGCTAACCCTGGCATGGGTCAGCCTTGCCCTGGGAGCGGACGTGGCAACACCTCCGAGGGCGCCGGCGCCTAAACCGGCGCCCAGTTCAGCGAGCCCGATCCAGCAAGGCAGCAACGGACGGATCACCCTGAATTTCCAGGGCGCCGACATTCAGGCGGTCATCAAGACCATGTCGCAAATGACGGGAAAGAACTTCCTGCTTGACCCACGGGTCAAGGGCAAGATCACCATTATTTCGGCACGATCAGTTTCGCGGTCCGCCGCCTATCAGATCTTCCTGTCCGCACTTCGTGCCCAGGGCTTCACCGCCACGCCGGGCCCCGGGGGCGTCGTCAATGTCGTCCCGGTGGGCGAAGGCAAGCAACACGCAAGTACCAGCGCGGGCATTCGCTCGCACGGTGGGGACCAGATGGTTACACAGGTGTTCATCGTCCAGCACGGACAGGCATCGCAACTGGTCCCGCTACTGCGCCCGCTGATGGCACCCACGAGCCAGCTGGCCGCCTATGTTCCCGCCAATGCGCTGATCATTACCGACTATGCCGCCAATACACGTCGTCTGCAGCGCATCATTCAGGAAGTCGACCAGCCTGTGAGCAGTGAAGTCACGATCATCCCGTTGAAAAATGCCTCGGCCCTCGATATCGCCGATCTGCTGTCCAAGCTCGAAACCACCAGCGGTGGCATCCCCCGTCCGGGACCCCGCCAGACAGCAGGTGGACGCGAAGGCGTCACCGTGGTCCCCGACCAGCGCACCAACTCCCTGCTCGTGCGCACGAGCAATCCCGGCCAGCTTGCGCAGATTCGGTCCTTGGTGGCAAAACTGGATACGACGGTCGCACCGGGGGGGAATACCCGTGTCGTGTATCTTCGCAATGCGAATGCCAAGGATCTGGTCGACATCCTGCGGGGGCTGATCGACGCGAACCAGGTGACGGGAAAGACCAAGGGCAAGGACAAGGCCACCACCCCCTCCACCATCCAGGCTGACGAGGCAACCAACGCCCTCATCATCAGCGCGCCCGATGCGGTATACAACAACCTGCGCGGCGTCGTCGAGAAACTCGATATTCGCCGGGCACAGGTCTTCGTCGAGGCCCTGATTACCGAAGTACAGATCGACAAGGCGACCGAACTTGGCTTCCAGTGGGCCGGGGGTACACCCGCGGGCCAGGGCGTTGCCGGCGGCATCGTGAACTTCCCCCAATCCAACAGCACCGGGCTGGGACAGCTTGCAGCAAACCCTGCCAATCTTGCCAATGCCGGCGGCCTTTCCCTGGCCTATCTCGGACCCAAGATCACCCTGCCCGACGGCTCAGTGGTCAACAACCTCGGCGCCCTTGCCCGCGCACTCCAGCAGCAGAATGTGGCCAATGTCCTGTCCACGCCGAATCTGCTCACGCTCGACAACGCAGAGGCCAAGATCATCGTTGGCCAGAACGTGCCCTTCGTCACCGGCAGCTACGCCCAGGCCACGAGCACCAGTACCGTGAACCCGTTTCAGACCATTGAACGCAAGGACATTGGTCTCACTCTCAAGATCAAACCGCAAATCTCTGAAGGCGGCACCATCAAGATGGACGTGTCCGAAGAGGTCTCAAGTGTGTCGCCAACCGCCGTCGCCGGTGCTACCGATCTTGTAACCAACAAACGATCCCTGGACACCAAGGTGATCGTCGACGATGGCCACACCGTGGTTCTCGGTGGCCTGATCGAGGACAACAACCAGAAGAGCCGGCAGAAAGTACCGATCCTGGGCAGCATTCCCATACTTGGCGCCCTGTTCCGGTATGACAGCAAGAAGAACGTTAAAACCAATCTGATGATCTTCCTGCGTCCAACGATCGTGCGCACTGCCGCGGACAGCTATCGCGTGACTGCCGACCGCTACCGTCGCCTCCTGGGCCGTACCGGCGGCGTCACTCGCGACCAGCAGCCCATGGTGGATGACTTCGCACCCAAACCGGAGATTGAACGCAAGGATACCTCCAAACAGACAACGGACTCCGAAAAGCCGGCAGCAACGGATTCCGGCACAAGCCCGGAACCGGCCGCCCCGAACGCGGCAGACAGCAGCAGCCAGGAACAGACCGATTCCGGTCCAGCCACCGCGCCGCCGGACACAGCCTCGGATACGGCACCGACAGACAATCAACCATGAGCGAGCTGCAAGCCCTGGATCGCGAGGTCAGTCAGGAACTGCCCTATCACTTCGCCAAACGCCATGGCGTAATCAGCGCGCGGCGGGACGGCGAAACGGTGGAGGTCTGGGCCTTGCCCGGCGCGCGGACGGAGATTCTGGCAGAACTGGGGCGCGCCCTGGGACACCCGCTGCGGATCGTGGAGCTTGCCGAGGACGAATTCAATCGCGCCCTGAATCGCGCCTATGAACGTGGTGTAAATGAAGCGGCCGATATCATCGGCGATATGGGCGAAGAAGTCGACTTGAACTCGGTGGCCCAATCCCTGCCCGCGGTCGAGGACCTTCTTGAAACCGAGGATGATGCACCGGTCATCCGTCTGATCAATGCGCTGTTGAGCCAGGCGGTACGTGACAACGCCTCGGACATCCATCTCGAACCCTTTGAGACAAACTCCACGGTCCGCTTCCGCCTGGACGGGGTGCTGCGCGATGTGATGGACATCAAGAAGGCATTGCACAGTCTGCTGGTATCGCGTGTCAAAGTCATGGCACGCCTTGATATCGCCGAGAAACGCCTTCCCCAGGACGGCCGCATGTCCCTGAGGCTGGCCGGCCACCCGGTGGACGTTCGCGTTTCGACCTTGCCCACTGCCCATGGTGAACGCGTTGTCCTGCGCCTGCTCGACAAGCAGGTCGGCCGATTGCAACTGACCGGACTCGGCATGGCCGATGATACGCTGAGCTCGCTGCGCAAGCTGATCGAACAGCCCCATGGCATCATTCTTGTGACTGGACCCACGGGCTCGGGCAAGACCACTACCCTCTATGCCGCGCTGTCGGAACTGGACACCGAACGGCTCAACATCATGACCGTGGAAGACCCCATCGAGTACGATCTCGAAGGGGTTGGACAAACCCAGGTCAACGGCAAGATCGACCTCAGCTTTGCCCGCGCCCTGCGGGCGCTCCTGCGCCAGGATCCCGATGTCATCATGATCGGTGAGATCCGTGACCTGGAGACCGCGCAGATTGCCGTGCAGGCCAGTCTGACCGGTCACCTCGTACTGGCTACACTGCACACCAATGACGCCCCCGGCGCAATCACCCGCTTGGTCGACATGGGGGTGGAGCCGTTCCTGGTCGCCTCCAGCCTGATCGGCGTGGTGGCGCAACGACTGGTGCGACGCCTTTGTCCCGCGTGCAAGCAGCTCCACAAGCCCACAGCTGCGGAGCGCGAACAACTGGGAGCAAAGCCTCGGGAAAAACTGCAGATCTACACCGCTGGCGGATGCCCCGCCTGCAACCAGACCGGGTACCAGCATCGAAGCGGCATTTATGAACTCCTTGCCGTGGACGAGACCCTGCGCGAACTGATCCACGAGGGAGCATCGGAAGCGGACATGCGCAAGCACGCGGTTGGCTCCGGCATGCGCGCACTGCGTCAGGACGGATTGCGCTGGGTCCGTGCCGGCGAGACCAGCCTGGAAGAAGTCATCCGCGTTTCCCGCGAGTAGGCCCGTGCCCGCTTATCACTATCAGGCCCTGGACAACCGTGGTCGCACGATCAGCGGAGTCATGGAAGGCGACGCCGACCGGCAGGTCCGCGCCAGCCTGCGGGAACAGGGACTCACACCCCTGCAGGTCGACCCCGTGGCCGAGCGCAAACGCGGTCCTCGTTTTTCGCTGCATTGGCGTCCGGGAATCAGCAATGCCGATCTTGCCGTCATCACGCGCCAGTTTGCGACACTTGTTCAGGCCGGCCTGACCATTGAGGAATCCCTGTCCGCCATCATCGATCAGAGTGAGTCCGCCCGTACCCGCGCGGTCGTGGCCGGTGTTCGCGCCCGCGTGGTCGAAGGCCAGTCTCTCGCCGCCGCTCTTGCCGGGTTTCCCGCTGCGTTCCCCGAACTGTACCGCCGCATGGTCGATGCCGGGGAACAAAGCGGACGCCTGAGCGAAGTGATGGAACGCCTGGCAGTGTTCACGGAAAATCGCGAGGCGCTCAAACAGAAAGTCGGTCTCGCCTTTCTGTATCCGGCGCTGGTTATCTTCATCGCCCTGCTGGCCATTACCGGTCTGATGATCTACGTGGTGCCCCAGGTAACGCGCGTGTTCCTGAACACGGGACAGGTGCTGCCAATACCCACGCGTATTCTGATGGCCAGCAGCAGTTTCATCCGCCATTTCGGTTTTGCGCTACTGGGGATCGTGGTCCTCGCGGGCATCGGCTTTCGCATGTTGTTGCGCAATGATGAATTCCGATACCGCTGGCATCTCTTTCTTCTGCGCCTGCCCATCGTGGGCCGCACCTTGCGCGGACTGAATGCCGCCCGTGTCGCCAGCACACTGGGAATCCTGACCTCCAGCGGGATCCCCCTGCTGGCGGCCTTGCAGGCAACCGCCGATATCCCGGGGCTCCTGCCCATGCGGGCCTCCATTGAGGCCGCGGTACGCGAGGTGCGCGATGGCGGAAGCCTCTCCCGGGCGCTTGCCCGTGGGGGGATGTTTCCACCCATGATCGTACACCTGATCGCCAGCGGCGAGGCCACGGGCCGGCTGGACGCCATGCTCGCTCGCGCAGCGGAAATCCAGTCCGCGGAACTGGACAACCGGGTACGGGCCCTGACGGCCATTCTTGAGCCTGTGCTTCTTCTGGTTACCGGAGGCATAATACTGTTCATTGTCCTGGCTATCCTGCTGCCGATTTTCAACATGAATCAACTCGTAATGTAAATGGAATGCACCGATGAACCTTCGCACTCATAACAAGGGATTCACCCTGCTGGAAATCATTATCGTTGTGGTTATCCTTGGTATCCTGGCCGCATTTATCGTTCCGAACATCATGGGCAAACCGGACCAGGCGAAGGTCGTCGCCGCAAAGAACGATGTTCGCACACTGGTCAGCGCGTTGAAGATGTATCGCCTGGATAATGGCCGGTATCCCAGTACGGACCAGGGCCTGAAGGCCCTGGTCGAGAAGCCGACCAGCGGAGACATTCCGTCCAACTGGCAGAAAGGGGGATACATCGAACATCTGCCCAAGGACCCGTGGAAGACACCCTACCAGTATCTGAATCCAGGCATCCACGGTGACATCGATGTCTTCAGCTTCGGTGCCGACGGAAAGCCGGGCGGTGACGGCTACGACGCCGATATCGGAAATTGGGACGACTCCGGCAAGTGAAGCAAGCACGACAGAACGGGTTTACCCTGTTCGAAATTGTCGTTGTCATCGTCATTCTCGGAATCATGGCCACGGCGGCGGCGCTCTATCTCAAGCGCGACCCCGCCGCCGGGGTCCGCGAGCAGGCGCAACGCCTCGCCGCCCTCCTTCAGAACCTGAGACAGGAGGCGATCCTCGAGGGAACCATCTACGCCGTACAGTTCGGTACGGACAAATACCAGTTCCTTCGCCTGAACGAAAAAGGCGAACTGTCCCCGGTCAAGAACGACGATCTGCTTCAAGCTCACCAGATGCCTGCCGGAATTCATCTAGAGATCGCAGGGCAGAAAGAGGACGCCAAGTCCATCCAGGGGCTCGTGTTCACCCCCACGGGCGAGGTCCCGGATTTTGAAGTCCTCTTTGACCAAAAAGGGCACCGGTGGCAGGTGCGGCGTACGGCAGACGGCGATATCGCCGCCGAGACTGCGCAATGAAAGCTCGCCACACCCCCGGTTTCACCCTCATCGAGGTCCTGATCGCGCTTGCCATTGCCGCCATCGCGCTCGCTGCCATCTCCCGCGTCGTCGCCCAATCCATCGACACAACGGCGGCACTACGGGATCGTGAACTGGGAACCTGGGTTGCACAGAACCAGCTCGCGCAACTGCGCCTGACTCATGCCTGGCCGCCTACGGATACAAGCGATGGCGAGACAAAGATGGCCGGGCGCAAGTGGCGCTGGACCCAGGTCGTTGCGAGCACTCCCTATGCCCAATTGCGACGCGTGGAGATTACGGTTGGCGTCGGCAAATCCAAACACAACGTGGCCGAATTGACTGGTTTCCTTCGCAAGCCGGAGGGCGCGCCGTGACCTCGACCATGAACCGGTCGCGTGCGTTTACCCTGCTCGAGATTCTGGTCGCCATCTCGATCTTCGCGGTCATTTCAGCGATCTGCTACGCCACCCTGAACCGTGTGATGGGCGACAGTCATATGCTCGATGCGGAACGCACGAAATGGACCCGCCTTGCCATTGCCTGGTCGATGATCGAAGACGATTTTGCCTTTGCACGGAATCGCGGCATTCGTGATGCGATCGGCGAAAGACTTCCTGCCTTTATCGGGCAGCCTACTGATCCGCGCGCGGTTGCCCCACCCACGGTAGAGTTTACCCGGGGTGGCTTGTGGGCCCTTTCGACTTCAGACAAGCCGCTCCTGGCCCGCATCGACTACCGCTTGAAGGATCGTCAACTGATACGGGAGACCTGGCCAAGCCTGGATCGCGCGCCCGATGCGAAACCCTCGGTGCAGATACTCCTGAACGGGGTTACACAGTTTGAAGTTCGGTTCATGAATGCCAGCGCACAGTGGGTCGACCACTGGCCGGAAACGGGGGCATCAGCAAAGCTGCCCAGGGCCGTGGAAGTAACCCTGCAGACTCCGGATGTTGGACCGACTACACGCATACTCGAGGTGGCACACTAGCATGAGGATGCCGCCGCAGATTCGGCAATCCGGCCTGGCACTGATTACGGTCATGTTGGTCGTTGCCATTGTCGCTACCATCGCGACGTTTCTGAGTCTGAACCAGCAGATCTGGATCCGTCAGGCGGAAAACATCCGGACGGCGGCCCAGGCCAACGCGGTGCGCCAGGGCGCGGTCGATGCCGCCGGCGCCTTGCTGGATGAGGACGCGAAATCCAACAAGGTGGACAGTTTGGCCGAACCCTGGGCCCGGGTCCTGCCACCGTTTGCTTTCCGCGATGGAAGTGTGTCGATTGCCATCGAGGACGCCCAGGGCCGGTTCAACATCAACAACCTGCTCAAGGACGGTAATCCGAGCACCGACGACATCGGTGTCTACACGCGGCTGCTGGCCTATCGCGGGCTGGACCGCCATCTGGTCGACACGCTGATTGACTGGATGGATTCAGACAGGCGAACGCGCCCGGGTGGTGCCGAGGACGTGGATTATCTCAGCGACAACCCGTCCTACCGTACCGCCAACCAGGCGCTGGTCGATGTCAATGAGCTGCGCCGCGTTCGCGGTTATACCCCGAAGGTGATGGCGGCACTGTCGGATCTGTTGATTGCGCTTCCCGAACGAACCGCAATCAACGTGAATACCGCGCGACCCGAGGTGTTGGGCGCCCTGTTCGCCTCCATGGACCTGGATGCGGCCAAGAATCTAGCCCAGAATCTGGCCAACTCACCTCTCAGCAGCACGGGCGACCTGGCCAAACGGGCCCCCGGACAGACCCTGTCCAAGGCGGCAACTTCTGTCAATTCGACCTATTTTCTGGTGTCGGTTCGGCCGGATCTGGGGCGTTACCACCAGACGACAGTCACCCTGCTTCATCGGCCCGGCGGCAGCAAGCCCTCCGAGGCCCTGTGGCAAACCCGCCCGGTCATTATCGTGGCTAAGTCTCCCACCAGCGAGTAAAATGATAGAAAATTCAGCAGATTTGTCCCGCCCTTCCGGCAGGGAAGCATCAATTTCATGGCCACTTTGTTTGACCAACTGACAGCAAGTATCAGCAATGTGCACAGCGCCGGCCGTGCCCGACCAGCCGCGCCCGCCGGGCAAATGCTGGAATTGCGCCTGCTCCCCGGGTGGCCCGAGGAAGGCGGACTCGATTGGTGTCTGCGCGACGGCAATACGGTAGCCGCCGAAGGAAGCGTGCGCACGCCGGCCGAACTGCCCTCAGACATCCGTGTGGCCCGCGTCCATGTTTGGGCTCCCGCCAGGGACGTTCTGTTGACGTCCGTGCAGTTGCCAACACGCTCCCGGTCGCAGATCGCCCGCGCCCTGCCGTTTGCCCTGGAAGACCAGCTTGTCTCTTCGCCCGAGGACCTGCACTTCACCTGGGAACGCCGGGACCAGGAAGAACTCGCGGTGGCCGTAGTCGCTTCATCCGTGATGCAGCGCTGGCTCGAGCCCCTGCTCAAGGCACATATCCACCCGCAGACCCTGGCGCCCGCGACCCTGTCGCGCCCCTGCCTGAATCATAGCTGGATTGTTTCCTATTCGGGTACTGACAGCTGGATACGAACCGGTTCGATGAGCGGCTTCGGATTCACCCCACCCGATGACTCCTCGGTGCCGCTTCTCCTCCGCAAGGCCATGGAGTCCGCACGCGCGAAGGATTCCGTTCCGGAAGCGGTCGTCGTCAGTCACCCCCCGGAGGGATTCGATCCGGAGGCCTGGAAGCAGGCCCTCGGTGTGGAGATTCTCGTTGAACAGGCTGACTTCTGGTCTGTCAGCGACCCCCACGCGGCAACACTCAACCTTCTGCATGGTGAATTCGCGCCCGTCCGGAGACACATTCCGGTTCCCCGCACCATTCTGCCCGCCGTCATCATGATCGCCGTATGGCTTCTCGGCAGCGTGACAGTAACGACCATCGAATGGTGGCAACTGTCGTCGCGGGACCACAGCTTGCGCACGCAGATGACCGATATCTTCAGCCGTACCTTTCCCGACCAGGCCAGTCTGGTCGTGGATCCCTATCGACAGATGCAGCGCAATCTGAATCGCGCTGCTGGATCCGGTGCACAATCCGGACTGAGCGAGATGCTTGCGCACATTGCCCCGGGACTGGCCGGCGTAGCGGCGGGTGCCTTGCACACCATTGACTATCGCGACGGGGCCGTGGATTTGTCGCTGACTGTACCCAGCTACAAGGATCTGGAGAGCGTGAAATCGGCCCTGCAACAATCTGGCTTCGGCATTGACGTACGAAACAGCACAAGAAATGACAAGGGTGTTACAGCCCGGATTCACTGCGTCCCGAACAGCGGGGGATCCTCGTCATGAAGGAACTTCTGGCCAAGGCACGCAACCATTGGAACCGGTTGAGTTCCCGCGAACGGGGTCTGCTGGCCGCGGCCGGCCTCTTTTGTGCATTCGCCCTGCCCTATGCACTGCTGTGGCTACCCATGGTCCACGATCTCGAAAAGTTGCGCGCAAATGTGCCACTGCACGAGGCCCAGCTTGCGGAGATGCGCAAGCAAGCCGCGACCGGGCCTCGCAAGGCCAGCACACAGAATCCTGCAGGAGCCTCCGAAACGGATCTGTCGACCACGATCGAATCAAGCGCCACAGCCCTGGGCATGCGTGATGCGATCGCCCGTATGGATACGGATAGTTCGCGCCATGTCCGGCTAAAGCTTGCGAATGCCGAATTCGATACCCTGGCGAAATGGATATGGCAGATGGAACACGACCTCGGGATACGGGTCCTGTCCGCGAATATCACGGCGAGCAAGGAGCCAGGCCGGGTCGACGCCAGCCTTCGCATCGATCATTGATCAGCATCCGTCACCCCCGCCGCTGGCTGATTGCCACGGGGATCGTCGCCTACTTCATTTCCCTGCTGGCAACGCTTCCAGCCGCTTGGCTCGCGTTCGCGATCTCCCGCGCCAGCGCGAACCAGGTAATGCTGCTTCAGCCACGGGGGTCCGCATGGTCCGGCCAGGCCCAGTTGGTGCTGGCGACGCCCCCCGCCACGCCTGTGTATATCGGCGCCGTGCGGTGGTCCCTGAGCCCCTGGCGGACTCTCACGCTCTCCGTGCATTCGCGAATCACCCTGCAACGGAAACATGGCCTTGCACAGGCGACCGTCGATCTGCGCCGCAGTGGACTGACCCTGACCGGCGTGCGGGCCGATCTGGATGCCGCCACGCTCGCCTCTCTCGTACCCGCTGCATCCTTCCTGGGCATCGGCGGGCGCGTCATTGTCCACGCACCGATGCTTCGCCTCGGACCGGGCAATCTTGGAGGAAATGCGCGCGTGGAATGGGATGAGGCCAGAATTTCCACCCTGGGCTCCCGCCCCTTTGGCTCCTACCGCGCCAGGGTAACCGCGGAAAAGGACACACTGCACCTTGATCTACGGTCGGCCACGGGTACCCTTCGAATTCTGGGGACGGGAAGCTGGGCCCCGTTTACCACGGGCCAAATGGTATTTCAGGGAACCATCGAATCACTGGATCCGACTCGCATTCCCTCAAACGCACTGTCGGTGATCGGCCGCGACGCGGGAAACGGCAAGCGATCAATTCAATTTCGTCAGACGCGACGGCTGGCGTGGTTCGGCGCCCAGGCGCCGGCCGTATCGGTTTCCGCCACACGCCCCCTGCATTAGCGCCCGAGGACGCGGCGAACCGGAGCGAAACTGCGCCGATGGACCGGAGCTGCGCCATGTTGCCTCAGTGCCCGCAAGTGCACCGGCGTCGGGTATCCCTTGTGGCGCGCGAAACCGTAGTTCGGATACAGGACATCCAGTTCACACATAATCCTGTCCCTCTCTACCTTCGCCAGTATTGAAGCGGCCGAAATGGCCTGGAAGCGGTCGTCTCCACCTACAACCGCGTGGGTCTCCATCTCCAGGTCCGGAATGTGATTACCATCAACCAGAACGATACGCGGGCTTCGATGCAGCCCTCTAACGGCGCGCACCATCGCCTGTAGGGAGGCGCGCAGAATATTCAATCGATCAATCTCCTCGACCGAGGCCTCGGCGATGGACCATGCCAGCGCCCGCTCGCGTATCGTGCCTGCGATCCGCTCCCGCTTTTTGGGGGCGATCTTCTTCGAATCCGCCAGTCCCTCGATCGGTCGGCGGGGGTCCAGGATCACCGCCGCGGCTACCACCGGCCCGGCCAGGGGACCACGACCGGCCTCATCGACGCCAGCCAGCAGGTCGTCGGCACTACGGTGAAGGGACGATAGCCATTCCTGATCGTCCATCTCATCCCCCGGGCGATCGACCATCGGTTTCTGCAAGCACCTCACACACGGCTTCCGCGGCCCTTTCACTGGCGCCCTGCCTGAGAGATTCCATTATTCGCGCCATCTCCCGGACCACCTCGTTGCGTTGCTCAGGGTGCGTAAGGAAGAACTCCACGGCCTTGCCAATCGCAACTGGTGTCGCATGATGCTGGAGAAACTCCGGAACCAGCTCCCGACCGGCCAGATTGTTCACCATCGATACCAGCTTGACATGCGCGAGCATGCGCAGCAGAAGATAGCTGGGCCAGGATACCTTGTAGGTAACAACCATGGCACGCTGCAACAGCGCTGCCTCCAGCGCCGCCGTGCCGGATGCAAGGACAACTACGTCCGAAGCAATCATGACATCCCGGGATTGCCCGACCAGTACAGTCAGCGGAAGGTCGCCCGCCCCGTTGCGCGCGAGCGCATCGAGAAACAGGGCACGGGTCTCTTCCCCAACAAAGGCCGCTACGAATTCCAACTTGCTGTTACGCCCGTGTAGCCACTTTGCGGTCTTGACCAGCAAATCTGCGTGTCTCCGCAATTCACTACGGCGACTGCCCGGCAACAGGCCGATGATCACACTGTCGTCCCGAAGCCCAAGCGTTTTGCGCACCGCCATTCGATCCGGTACCTTGTAGAATGCGTCGGCAAGCGGGTGCCCAACATACGTCACCGGAATACTCTGTTTGCGATACAGTTCTTCCTCAAAGGGAAACAGCACAAGAATCCGGTCAACGGCCTTGCGAATATCGTTGATTCGGTAGCTGCGCCACGCCCAAATGGTTGGACTGACATAGTGGACTGTCCGTATCCCGGCGGATCGCAGCTTCCTTTCAAACCCGATATTGAATTGCGGCGCATCGATTCCAATGAATACATCCGGGGGGTTGAGCAGGAAGTGGCGCAACAATCGACGACGCATGGCCAGAATGGACCAAAGGCTGCCAAGCAGCTCAGTGATGCCGACAATTGAGAGGCGTTCCATCGGGAACAGACTACGGCAGCCTTCGGCGCGCATGAGCGGGCCGGCGATGCCCTCGAACTCCACTCCCGGAATGCGCTCCCGCAGGGCCTGGATCAGGCCCGATCCCAGCACGTCGCCAGATGCCTCGCCGACAACAATGCCGATTCGAACCGGTCTTGGCGACTTCATATCAGCTGCGGATGATCCCCCGTTCCGATTCCATGACAAATGAACGGAGCTGCCCGACCTCGGGGAGGTCTTCCCCCAGCGGGCCCAGCTGCGCAAC
>JARRJV010000045.1 GCA_037388825.1 Acidiferrobacteraceae bacterium
TGGGTCATGCGTCAGGCATGCATGAAGTATGTCTACAAAGGACTGCGCCAGATTCCGTTGCCGAAACTGGCGGGGCGAGACGTTTACCACTACCCGTTGCAGATCGATGCCGTCGTCCTTCCAGCGACGATACTGCATGCATGCCTGACGCATGACCCATTCGCCCAGGGAAACGATAATTCCCGATTCTTCGGCAACCGGGACAAAGCTAGAGGGAGAAACGGAGCCCAGTGTGGGATGGTCCCAGCGGAGCAGAGTCTCCGCCGCAACCGTCATGTTCCCGTCGGCCGCAAGAATCGGCTGGTAGGCGACGTGCAGTTGATTCTCTTCGATGGCGTGGCGCAGGTTGGTTTCAATGACCAGCCGCTCCGTGGCGACACGGTTCATTTCCGGGGCATAGAACTGGAAGTTGTTGCGGCCGGCGGATTTTGCGTGGTACATGGCAATGTCGCTGTTTTTCATCAGGGTCTCGACATCCTTTCCGTCTTCCGGGAAGACGGCGATGCCGACGCTGGCGTTTACGTGCAGCTCGCGGTTGCCGATGGAGTATGGTTGGGAAATCCGCTGAAGAACATTGGTGGCAACGACCCCTGAATCCTGGGCATCCCCGAGCTCGGTGACCACGACAATGAACTCATCACCACCCTGGCGCGCAACGGTGTCCTTTTCCCGAACACATTCCTGAATGCGCGTTGCCACAGCCTCAAGCAACATGTCGCCAACATCGTGACCGAGCGAGTCATTGATGGTCTTGAAATTGTCCAGATCGAGAAACAGGACCGCAACCCGGATTCCGTGACGATGCCCGTGAATGATCGCCTGCTGGACACGGTCTTGCAGCAGGTTTCGGTTGGGAAGGCCGGTCAGGGCATCGTGATTGGCCAGGTGCAGGATCTTTTCCTCTTTGGCCTTCAGGTCCGTCAAATCCCTGAGAGCCCCGATGTAAACAGTACGATCATCAAGCTCCATATCGGAAATCTTGAGGCCCACCGGAAATGTGCTGCCATCCGTGCGACAGCCGGTTACTTCCTGGCCAAAATGTTCCTCCACCGAATCGGCCGCAAGCAGCCGCTGCAGGTAAAGTCGGCTGTCCAGGTCCCGGTCATGATGGCGAAGCAGCAGACCAATACTCTTGCCTCTCAGGGACTTGCTATCGTAGCCAAACATGGATTCGACAGCAGAGTTGGCGGATTCGATATGACCTGAATCGGAGAGGGTGATGATCCCTTCGTCCACGTTTTCCAGCACTGCCCGGGTTCGCGTCTCGGTGTCGCGAAGCAGCGCATTGGCATCATGCGCCTCTTTCTCCGACATCAGTACCTGGCTAATCAGCGGGGTCACCAGCCAGCGCAGCAGGGCTACACCGATGGCGACGATCAGGAGCACTACAATCAGGATGTAGCGAGCTTCCCTCCACACCGGGGCAAAGAGCTCCGAGGTGTCAATCTTCAGAACCATGCCCAGGCCAAGATTTCCGATGGGAGCGTAGGCCGCAACCACCCGTTTCTGTCGATAGTCGCGCGCGACCACCACGCCCGTTTTGCCATTCAAGGCATGGCTCATGGGCAAGGGCGCACCATTGATGATTCGTGCTTGGTGGGGAAACACATGACCGCTGATCTGTGTCGGGAAACACTTCATGTACAGATGGTCATCGGGAAGCGGGGAACAGATCGCGATCTCGCCGGTCTTGCCCAGGCCGATTTTTGCGGTCAGGAAGGCATCCAGCGCGGGATGGCGGGAATAGACCGTGACGAGGCCGAACAGCCTTGCCTCCTTTCTGACCTCCACGGTGGTCCCGAGGACAAACCCGTTGTTCCAGGCGAGGCGGGCCCTGGGTCGCAGCGGCAGGGGCACGGAAATCTCATTGTCGAGCTTTTCTCCGGCGGTAACCACAGGATGAGCGTCATGCGCGAGGGAAAATTCGATCCGGGAAGTGCCGTCGGTCAGGAGTGAGTGGGCAATGCGCCTCAGGGTAGCAAGCTCACGCGGGTCCGAAGGGTTCGATTGCAGGGCCCCGAGAGATCCAATGACATCGGGGTGGTCCGCGATGTGGCGCGCAGCGGCATCGGTTTCCTGGATTTCGAGGCGGAACTGGTCGGCCCGTGTCTGCAGGGACAGCAACATTCCCCGGCTGAGCAGGGCCTCGGCGTTGTTTTTCATCACCGTGAAAACCACGAAACCGGTTACGAGGGTGGCGATGATCAGGACTACGCCCGCGATGATACTGATGCGCCGGGATTTGGCGGTGAGATTCTGCATGTGGACCGTGTTTCCCTCACTTTGCCCTTTCTCTTCCTGGTGCCGGGGCGCGGCCGGCCGCCTATAGGCACGTCGCCAACTGGGTTATCGACTGGATGGGACCCCCGGAAAGGTGCCAGTGTGTAACCCCCTGGCGCCGACGGTGAACCTAGCATAGTTGCTTCCGGGCCCGCCCGCACCGCATTTGTGCATTTTGTTACTAAATTCCGGCCCTGCCGCGCATTCCCCTCGCCGCCAGTGGGTTAAGCAGCACTAGAAATAAGGTTTTTCCGGGGCTTCCTGGAATCGCTGGACGCTGGAGGCCAACTCCTTGCGGGCTGCTTCGGGACCGGTCCAGCCTTCCACCTTGACCCATTTGTTGGGTTCGAGGTCCTTGTAGTGCTCGAAAAAATGGGCAATTTGGGCAAGCAATTGGGCCGGCATGTCGTCCGGGTCCTGTGCGCCACGATAGAGCATGCACAGACGGTCGACGGGTACGGCAAGGACCTTGGCATCAGGGCCGGATTCATCCTCCATCTTGAGCAGGCCCACGGCCCGGCAGTGAATTACGGAGCCGGAAATCAGGGGTACCGGGGTCACCACCAGCACGTCCACCGGGTCGCCATCCTCTGACAGCGTGTGGGGCACATAGCCGTAGTTACACGGGTAGTGCATGGCCGTGTTCATGAAGCGGTCGACGAACATCGCCCCCGTCTCCTTGTCGACCTCGTATTTCACGGGGTCGGAATGGGCCGGAATTTCGATGATGACATTGAATTCGTCCGGGAATTTCTTGCCCGGACCGACACGATCGAGGTTCATGCCTTGCCTTGGGGATTGCCGAGGGGGCGGGAGTATACCTATATATATCAGCAGGGCCTAATGGGGCACCCGCGCCGGCTCGGCTGGCCGCCGCGCCTATTGCGGGCTCTGGATTCGAAGCAGTTCTCCACGCTATCTTCCAATGCGAGGCGGTTGGTGGTTTGCGAGACGGGCGCGGTCTTGATTCCAGAATCTGTTGTGTTGGGGGAACTTATGGGAACGAGCAGTGAGGTTTGGCCAAACGGAATGCCTTTGCCCGGGGATACGGCCCGGCGCTCCCGCACGGTTGCGGCGGCGGACATCGAACTGTTCACCCAAATCAGCGGCGATCGAAACCCCCTGCACTACGACGAGGATCTTGCCCGGAACACCCGCTTTGGCGGTATCGTGGTACAGGGCGGAGTTACCAGTGCGATTCTGAATGCGGTAGTTGCAGAAGATCTCCCCGGGCCAGGGACGGTATTCCTGCAGGTGAACTGGAGCTTCAAGGCACCGGTCCGGCCGGGCGATACGATCACAGGTGAGGTGCGGATCACGAGCGTGCGCGAGGACAAACCGATCACGGAGCTGGATACCCGCGTGTTCCTGGCCGACGGTACCGAGGTGCTAACTGGAACCGCCGTTTGCTACACCATGGCGCTTGCTGGAATCGGGTCGGGATAGACAGACCGGACCCGTGCGGGAAGAATCCGGCCCCCGTCCTTGGCGCTTCCGCGCCCTAGGCCGCTTCGTCGCCGGTACGCAGCGCCGAGGCAAGTCGTTGCTCCAGTTCCTTTTCTTTTTTCACGAGTTTGCGCAGACGAATGGTATTGGCGACAAATTCCCGGGTTCCGACGAAGAACACAACAACACCCAGGGCCATGAGGCCGTAGCCGGAGATCTCGAAAAACCGGTGGTGGATCAGGTGTACGAACGCGATTCCCAGGGCCAGCAATGCCGCAGCCGTGCGGCCATAGGCCAGGAACGTGCGTTTGTTGGCGAGCACGGTCCGGTCCAGCGCCAGCCAGTCTCGCAGGATCATTTCTTCACTTTTGAATTCAGCGTATGGATCAGCAATCACAATGAGAGTACCTCTGCTTCATAACGATCTATCGACGACGCAGCAACGCGCGGCGGCCGCAGGCCGGACGGGAAGCCGCGCACGCCCGTGTCTGATGTGTCAGGTTGTTTCCCGGACCACGCATCCCGTCGATGGCCGGAGTGGGGTTCAGCTGCGGCGGATTCTCAGGAATCCGACATGCCTACTAACGTGGCGGCGATGTTATCAAATTACAAGTCTATGAATTGAAAAGGTTTCGTAATGAATTGGTGAAATCCTTCCCGCCATCGGTATCCTTTTGGTGAGTCGAGCCGCAAGTTCGTATGATGCGGCATGGTGAAGTGGAAACAGGAGTCGGGGATGAATGAGCCGCAACAACAGAAGTACGTGGGTTTCTGGTTGCGGTTCCTCGCCTTCCTGATCGACAGCATTCTCGCCACCGCGGTGATTGTCCCGATACTTTCCCTGTTCTTCGGATCAACTGAGTCTCTTGATCTGGATGTGCTCCTGGGCAGTTCGACCGGCGAGCAGGTGCAGTATCTGATGCGGGAGACTTTCTCGCCCACCAGCACGCTGCAGTCCCTGCTGCAACTGGTCCTCTCGGCGCTCGCCGTGATCCTGTTCTGGATCAGTCGTTCGGCTACCCCGGGCAAGATGGCGATCGGTGCCGAGATCATCGATGCCCGCACCGGCGGCAAGCCGACGACGGGGCAGTTCATTGGCCGGTATTTTGCCTACTATATTTCCATGCTCCCGCTGTTTCTTGGCTTCTTGTGGATTGCCTTCGACCGTCGCAAGCAGGGATGGCACGACAAGCTCGCCGGCACGGTGGTCGTCCGCAAGCGTCATTGACCATCCGGGTAGTCGCCGTGAAAGACAGGAGCGGTGTGCAGCGACACGAGCAGGAAGCCGGGGCCAACTTGCGGCGATGGCATGACAAGCCGGTCCTGCAGAAGATCTACCGGGAATTCCATCAATTGATCGCGAGGCAACTCGCCGATGTTCCCGGCGATGTGGTCGAGATTGGTTCCGGTATCGGCAATATCCGCGAGGTGATCCCGCAATGCATACGCACGGATCTGTATGCGTCTGCCGGGGTGGACCAGGTAGAAAATGCGTATCAACTCTCCTTTGCGGATGCATCGGTCTCCAACCTGATCCTGTTTGATGTTTTCCATCATCTGCGTTATCCGGGTGAAGCCTTGCACGAATTCGCACGTGTGCTGGCACCCGGAGGCCGCGTAATCGTGTTCGAACCGTGTGTCAGCTTGTTGGGTCTGGTGGTCTATGGCCCCTTGCACCCGGAACCGCTTGCCTTGCGCAGACCCATCACCTGGTCTGCACCCGCGAACTGGAACGCCGCCGACGCGGGCTACTATGCGGCACAGGGCAATGCCTCGCGCATATTTCTCGGCCATGCCTACGCGAACGAACTGAAATCCTGGCGGCGGATACGCTGCACGCGGCTGGCGGCCCTGTCGTACGTGGCATCCGGCGGATACTCGGGCCCGCAGCTCTATCCGGACGCTCTTTATCCCGTGATCCGCGCCCTGGATCGAATCCTGAATCCCTTGCCGTGGATCTTCGCCACGCGCCTGTTGGCGGTGATGGAGAAAGCGGACGCCAGTTCGGGACAGCGGGATTAAAATTGGTATATGATATACTTGTTTACACGCCCCAATAAGAACAGCCAGCTGCCTGGAGCAGTACAGAACCCATGAATCCCAATCTCACGCGGCTCGCCGAGTTGTTCGGCATCGAGCCCGGTCGCGCCAGTCATGTCGAACGCCTGGTATCTGCCGCCGGCGGCTTCGCGGGAATCTTTGGTGTTGCCTGGGTCAGTCTCTATTTCGTCGGCCCCCAGGCGGCGATGTTGGTCGTTGCCTCCATGGGCGCATCGGCAGTCCTGCTGTTTGCCGTCCCCCATGGTCCCTTGTCCCAGCCCTGGGCACTGATCGGCGGTCACCTGGTCTCGTCCATCATTGGTGTTTCCTGCGTGAAGCTCCTTGGCACAGGGTTCTTTTCCGCGGCAGTGGCCGTGGGCCTGGCCATCGGCACCATGCACTACCTGCGTTGCATACATCCGCCGGGGGGTGCGACGGCCCTGACGGCGGTACTCGCCGGCGGAGTAACGCACAAGCTGGGATACATGTACGTACTGACTCCGGTCATGCTGAACACCGCGATCATTTTCACCGTAGCGCTCGCGGTGAATGCCTTCTTTCCCTGGCGCCGCTACCCCGTTGCCCTGGTGCGTTGGCGTCAGTCCCGACCGGCGGAAGAGGAAGAAGAGGGAGTGGTTCCGGAGATCAGCCACGAAGACTTCGTGTACGCCATGCGGCAGATGGATTCCTTTATCGATGTGACCGAATCCGATCTGGCGCACATCTACGAGTTGGCACGGGAACATGCCCATGGTCTGCCAATGAAGCCGGACGAGATCCGTCTCGGACGTTTCTACACCAATGGCAAGTTCGGGCCGCACTGGGCAGTGCGCCAGGTGATCGACGAGTCGCCGAGTTCAGATGTGAGCAAGGACAAGGTGATCTACATGACGGTGGCGGGCGAGAACCGCCGCCGATCGGGCACTTCCACGCGGCGTGAGTTCGCCGCCTGGGCGCGGCACGAGGTGCATCGGGATGAGACCACCTGGCGCCGGATTGGCGACTGACTCAACGGCGGCCAAACATCCGGTTCAGACTGCCCCAGAATCCGCGGCGAATGGCGCCCGCCTCGATCCGCGAGCGTTCGAAGAACAGTTCCAGCTTCATGATCTCGCCTTCATCCAGCCAGATCCCGCCGCAGTGGGGACAGGAATCGACCATGACCTGGGAACAGTAGGCGTACTCGTGGTTTTCCATGGGCGAACTGCACGCCGGGCAAGTCAGTGAGCGCGCAGTCATCTGTTCCGCCCGTTCGAAGGCGCCCTCGATCAGATTGGGCATTTTCTTCAGTTCTGGTGTGTAGTCGTTGTCCAGACTCTCTTCGATAGCCTCCAGCTTCCCCTTCTCCAGCCACAACCCGCCGCACTCGGGACAGGCATCAACGGCGATATCCGATTCGTAGATTTTTTTCGTCAACTCAGCATGGTCACGTGGACACTTCATGTACTGCCTCCCCCGGCTTCTTATAACGCTTCATTCTCGCGCCCGGTATCCCGCAACGCGCTGTGTTTGGCCGCCACGATCATTTCGCGCGGAACATAGATCAGATTGGCAATCTTGCGAATCAAGTGTTCCTCGTACTTGTCCACGCGTCCGTCGGCGAGGGCCACGCGCCACATCATCTCGATGATTACCACTTTTTCTTCTGGTGTACATGCCTTGTTGATGAGGGATGTATAGTGGAAATAGTCGGTCGATTTCCGCGATTCCACTTCTGCCTCATTGATGAGCTCGTCGGCTTCCGCGGCTGTAAGGTTGAGTTCGCCCTGAATCGCCTGTTTGACTTCCTCCAGCTCTTCCGGCTCCGCGTGAAAATCCGCCCGTGCCATTTCCAGCAGCAAGGCAGCGGTGGCGGTGCGGAGACGTTCACGGCTGTGACCGTCTTCGAGCGATGCGCGGTCTTTCTCCAGGTAGCGCTCAAAGTAGTGTCGGATACTGGCGATCATGACTCCTTTTCCGGTTTGGCCTCTTTCCCGGAGCCGATGCCATCATCGTCCATCAGGATGCGATGGGCCGGACCTTCCAGGTCGTCGAACTGTCCGGATCGCACGGACCAAAGGAAAAACCAGATGATCAGTGCCACCAGGACCAGCGCCAGGGGGATCAGCATGTAAATGATTTCCACCGTATTTCCTCACTGCGTTCGGGTCAGTCGCAGGGCATTTGCCACTACCAGGAACGAGCTTGCGGACATGCCCAGTGCAGCCATCCATGGAGCCACCATGCCCGCAACTGCCAACGGTAGGGCAATGACATTGTACAGCACGGCCCAGCCAAGATTCTGCCGGATTACACCCAGGGTCCGGTGGGCGCCGTCAAATCCCCGCGAAATCTGCGATAAGCCTGGCGATAGCAGGATCATGTCCGCGCTTGCCGCCGCCAGTTGCGTGCCGCTGCCCATGGCGATCGAGACATCAGCGCCGGCGAGCACAGGTGCATCGTTCACGCCGTCACCCACCATCGCCACGCGCTTTCCTTGTTGCTGCAGGGCCCTGATCTGTTCGAGTTTCTGCTCGGGTTTGAGTTCCCATTCCACATGATCTACACCGAGTTCCCGGGCCAGGCCCCGGGTTGCCTGTTCGTGGTCGCCGCTGAGCAGCCAGACCGCGCGGCCGCCGGCCTGTAGCGCTCGGACCAGCTCTGCCGCACCGGGTCGAAGACGATCGCCAAGGACGAACAGGGCCTGTGGGCCTTTGCGGTTGGCAAGCCACACGACCGTTTGATCCTTGCCGTCGACAGGGCTGATTGCCTTGCCGGAAGCGGAGGCGACAAAGTTGCGATTCCCGATAAACCAGATCTCGTCGTCGATGCGCCCGCTGATCCCGCCACCCGGTGTGTTGATGATTTCGCTTGCACGTGGTGCGCCGGGCTGGCGCAACGCGGCGGCAATCGGGTGTTCCGAGCGTGCCTCCAGGGCGGCGGCAAGGTCCAGGATGCGCGCGGCAGTCAGGTTGCCCAGGGTGCGGGTTTCCAACAGGCGCAGGCGTCCTTCGGTCAGGGTTCCGGTCTTGTCGAAGACCACGATATTGGAGCGTGCCAGCGCCTCAAGGGCGTGGCCGCGGGTCGCCAGCAGTCCGAGGCGCGCAAGGGCGCCCGTGCCAGCGGTCAGCGCCGCCGGTGTAGCCAGCGACAGGGCACAGGGGCAGGTCACGACCAGCACGGAGACGGTGATTGCCAGGGCCCTTTCGGCATCGTGCCACACCCAGTAGGCAGTAGTGGCCGCGGCGATGCTCAGCACCGCCAGCACGAAAACGGAGGCGGCGCGATCCGCCAATCGCGCGACTTGCGGTTTCTCGGCCTGCGCCCGTTCCAGCAGCCGTACGATTCCTGCCAAAACGGTGTCCTCGCCGATTCGCATGGTCTCAACGGTTACCGGGCTGTCGAGGACAATGCTTCCGCCGACGATGGCATCGTCCGCGGCCCTGGCAATGGGACGCGATTCCCCGGTCAGTATGGCCTCGTCCACATTGGCCCGGCCTTCACGTACCTCGCCGTCCGCGGGCACCGTTTCCCCGGGCCGCACCAGAACCAGATCTCCCACCTGCAGTTCACCAACCGGAATCTGTTCCTCGTTTCCATCCGTCAGGCGGGTGGCCATGGCCGGACTTGCATGCACCAGCGAGCGGGTTGCCTCCGCCGATCGCATGCGGGCAACGAGTTCGAAGTAGCGCGCACTCAGCAGAAAGAAGACGAACATCACGACGGAGTCGTAGTACACATGGCCATGGCCCTGCCAGGTAGACCAGAGTGAACCGGCAAAGGCGATGGAGATGCCGAGCGATACCGGTACGTCCATCCCTGCCTGCCGGTGGCGCAGGTCTCGTATGGCGGCCGCAAAAAACGGGCGCGCCGCGAAGATCAGAACCGGAATCGTCAGACCCAGGCTGATCCAGTAAAAGAAGCGCCGAAAACCTTCCTCCATGCCATACCAGTCGCCGGTATACAGCGCCACTGCCAGGATCATGACCTGCATTCCCAGCACCCCGGCAATGCCGATCCGTTTCAGTTGCTGTTTGCGCTCGTTTTCCTGTAACCGCTCCTGGTGGCTGGGATCGTAGGGGTGGGCGATGTAACCGATATCGTGTATGGCCTGCAGGATCTGTGACAACTTGAGACGGGAACCGTCCCAGCGAATCTGGGCGCGATGGGTAGCGTAGTTGACATTGACGTCCAGAATACCGGGAAGCGTCGCCAGGTGACGCTCGTTCAACCAGATGCATGCCGCGCAGGTGATCCCTTCCAGTATCAGGGAAGCCTCGCGAATGTCACCGGGCTCAACGTGAACGAAACTCTTTTGCACCTCGGGGTGGTCGTAGGCCCGGGCCTGGCGCAGGAAATCGGGAACGATCTGTCCGGTGGGGGCGTTCTCCGTTCGATACTTGTAAAAGTCGTCCAGACCGCTGTCGACGATGGCCTGGGCGACCGCTTCACATCCGGCGCAACACATGGCGCGGGCCTTGCCGCCGATCTCCACCTGAAAACGGGTACCGGGGGGCACGGGCAAGCCACAATGAAAGCACGCTTGCTTTTCCGGTCTGGAATTTGTAGTCATTGGATTCAGGCGTCTTGCGCCGGGAAGCGGCTCGGAGAAACTTCTGGTGATATTGTATCGCGGTCGACGGACCCTACGGGTCAGGTAAGGCCTTTGTATTGATCTGAATCAAGCACCGCGGCAAGGCGAATGTGAATAATCGGTTCATCGTTTGCCAACGCGATGATACGCGGTAGAATATTAGAAAACGATAATATACCAATTTACTAGGTTTTTTCTGCTGAACAGGGAGATTTTTCACCTGAAAAAGTGGGCGATCCGGGCAATCGGAAGAACCCACGCAGGCCAGACCGGTACAGAAGAGGAGTGCACGCAATGGTGCTGAACCATGTTTGGGGCCTCATGGTCCATCCGCGAGCTGAGTGGAAGCGCATCCACGACGCGCGCTGTAGTGTTACACGCTGTTACTGTTCGCACGTACTGTTCCTCGCCGCGATTCCCGCTATCGCGGGCTACATCGGTACGGTTTATGTGGGCTGGTCAGTGGCCGGTGGACCGGTGATCACGCTCGAATCCGGCAGCGCCTTGCGCATCGCCATCGCTTTCTTTGTTGCCATGCTGGTCACCGTGTTCGCGGTGGGCAAGCTGATTCACTGGATGGGTCAGACCTACAACGCCAAGCAACCGTTGTCGGCGTGCATCGGTCTTGCCGCGTATGCAGCGACGCCGTTGTTCCTGACCGGCATCACGCTTCTCTATCCGGTACCGTGGCTGAATTTCCTGATCGGGATTTTCGCCCTTTCCTACACCGTGTATCTGCTTTATCTCGGATTGCCTACCATGATGGAAATCACCGAAGAGAGAGGGTTTCTGTTTTCCAGCGCGGTGCTGGCGGTGGGTCTGGTCATGCTGGTGGGCTTGTTGGCCGCCAGCGTGATCCTTTGGAGTTCCGGGATCGGTCCGGTCTTTACCGGCTGATCCGGCGTCGTTTTCTTTTTCTCAGCAATTGAACGGGGGGCAAATGGCCGCTCAAGAAACATACAACTACAAGGTGGTTCGGCAATTCGCCATCATGACCATCGTCTGGGGCATCGTCGGCATGGCCGTTGGCGTGTACATCGCCGCGGAAATGGCGTTTCCGGCGCTGAACTTCAACATTCCGTGGTTGAGTTTCGGCCGGTTGCGGCCGCTGCACACGAACGCGGTGATCTTCGCCTTCGGCGGCTCGGCCCTGTTCGCGACTTCATACTATGTCGTGCAGCGCACCTGCCATGCGCGCCTGTTTGCGCCGGCACTGGCGGCGTTCACCTTCTGGGGCTGGCAACTCGTCATCGTCGCGGCGGCGATTTCCCTGCCCCTTGGATACACAACGTCCAAGGAATACGCAGAGCTGGAATGGCCTATCGATATCCTGATCACCATCGTGTGGGTCGCCTACGCCCTGGTGTTCTTCGGAACCATCGTGAAACGCAAGGTGAAACATATCTATGTCGCCAACTGGTTCTATGGAGCCTTCATCATTACGATCGCGGTTCTGCACGTGGTGAACAATGCGGAGATCCCGGTT
Source organism: Acidiferrobacteraceae bacterium (assembly GCA_037388825.1). Lineage (NCBI taxonomy): Bacteria > Pseudomonadati > Pseudomonadota > Gammaproteobacteria > Acidiferrobacterales > Acidiferrobacteraceae > Acidiferrobacteraceae bacterium. The sequence goes on from JARRJV010000045.1 coordinate 11,826, forward strand.
TCGTATATGAAGTCCTACTCCGTATACGCCGGGGTACAGGATGCCATGGTGCAATGGTGGTACGGGCATAACGCCGTCGGCTTCTTCCTGACCGCCGGTTTCCTCGGCATCATGTACTACTTCGTTCCCAAGCAGGCAGAGCGACCGGTATATTCGTATCGCCTGTCGGTGGTGCACTTCTGGGCCCTGATCTTCACGTACATCTGGGCCGGCCCCCATCATCTTCACTACTCGGCACTGCCGGACTGGACCCAGTCCCTGGGCATGGTGTTCTCCCTCATCCTGCTGGCGCCGAGCTGGGGCGGCATGATCAACGGCATCATGACCCTGTCCGGCGCCTGGCAGAAGCTGCGCACGGACCCGGTACTGCGTTTCCTGATTGTGTCGGTGTCTTTCTACGGCATGTCCACCTTTGAAGGACCGATGATGTCCATCAAGACGGTCAACGCCCTGTCCCACGACACTGACTGGACCATCGGTCATGTGCATTCGGGCGCCCTCGGCTGGGTGGCTCTGATATCCATGGGTGCCATGTACTACCTGATTCCGCGGCTCTTCGGTCGCAAGATCCACAGTGTGAAGTTGATTGAAGTGCATTTCTGGATCGCAACCGTGGGGATCATCCTGTACATCACGGCCATGTGGGTCTCGGGTGTCATGCAGGGCCTGATGTGGCGCGCGGTTAACCCCGATGGGACGCTGACCTACAGCTTTGTGGAAAGCGTGGAGGCCATGCATCCGTTCTATATCGTGCGACTGCTGGGTGGCGTGCTGTTCCTCAGCGGTATCCTTATCATGGCGTACAACCTGTGGAAGACCATTGCCGGGGCCAAACCGGTGGAGGCGCTGATACCGGAACC
>JARRJV010000046.1:0-15764 GCA_037388825.1 Acidiferrobacteraceae bacterium
CCTGCTCGCAAAAAGGCCGCCCATGGGCGGCCTTTTTGCGTCTCAGCGATCCTAGTGTTCGTGTCCGCCGGGACCGTGGACATGACCGTGACTGATTTCGTCTTCAGTCGCGTCTCGCACATCGACGACTTCGACATCGAAGTGCAGGCTCTGGCCGGCCAGGGGATGGTTGGCGTCAATCGTGACCTTATCCCCGTCCACGGCAATGACGGTGATGATTTCCGTGCCGTGCTGGGTCTGCGCGTGGAAACGCATACCGACTTTTATGTCATCCGCCCCTTCAAAGGCGCTTCGATCCACCTCACCGCGCAGCTGTTCGTTAACCTCACCGTAACCTTCCTCCGGGGGCACAACGACATTGACCTTGTCGCCGGTGGATTTTCCCTCCAGGGCGTTCTCCAGGCCCACGATGATATTGCGCATACCTTGTATATACGCGAGGGGGTCAGAGCCGGCGGAGGTGTCGAGGACATTGCCCTGATCGTCTTTCAATGTGTAATCGATCGTGACGACCTTGTTCTTGGCCACTTGCATGATGAAATCCCGGGAAGGTTGTGAACATTTGCAGTTTACGCGTTCGGTCGCGTCGGGCCAACCGCGCATTGATTTGGGAGTGCCGCACGCCGATAATCGCAGGTCCCGCGGAGGAAGAATCATGGTATTGACCCCATCCACAATGCAGGAACTCGGAAAACCGGCACCGCCGTTTCGTCTGCCGGATACCGATGGGAACGACGTGTCGCTGGATGATTTTGCCGATTCTCCCGCGCTGCTCGTGGTGTTTCTGTGCAATCACTGTCCATATGTGAAACACATCGCCGCCGGCCTGGCTGCTTTCGCTCGCGAGTACCGGGATCTAGGTCTCGCCGTGGTGGGCATCAACAGCAATGACGCCGAAAACTATCCGGATGACAGTCCCGAATCCATGCGTGAGGAGGTTGCGCGACGGGGGTATGTTTTTCCCTACCTCTTTGATGAAACACAGGATGTGGCCTGTGCCTACGGTGCTGCCTGTACGCCGGATTTCTTCCTTTTCGACCGCGAGCGGAAGCTCGTCTATCGGGGACAGTTCGACGGGTCCCGGCCTAGGAACGATGTTCCGGTCACCGGTGAGGATCTGCGCGCGGCGGTGGATGCAGTCCTTGCCGGACAGACGCCGTCAGGGATGCAGGTTCCGAGTATTGGATGCAATATAAAATGGAAGCCGGGCAATGAACCGGTCTAGCCGCGCCAATCTGCAGGCTTTATTGGCATGAGCAACAAGCGAGATAGCATGACCTATGTGGGTATCCACGACGACAGCTACGGAGGGATGACGCCGATCGGAACCATCATCCGCGATGCCTGGGTTTTTGGAATCCTTCCGGAGAGTGAGGACTGTGCCGGCTGGACTCACGACCGGATTCAGGAAGTGTACGACGCGGTTTCCGATGCCTGGGCGCCCTATGGCCACCTGGCCAGCCGTCTGCCGGAGGATCTGCGCGCACGACACCAGAGAATCCACGATGTGGCGGTCGAGCGGGCCCGCTCCCTGGGTTGGGTCGCCCACGTCGATGAAGACGAGGCGTAGGCAGGCACTGCCCGGCTTTTTTTGCCCGTGCGCGTCGTCCGGTCGGGTCAATCGTTCCTAAATATGATTCAAGCCAGGTGACCCCTGCGCGCCATTGGCAGCAGGGGATTCTTGACTATACTTTTCTCACCCATCGAACCAGGCGATGGGGAGTTGGAAGACTGAACACATAACGATAACTATCGGATTTTCGGGAGATCGACGGGTGACGACAGAGCTGTTTTCGGAGAACTGGATCGCGCAATTGGGCCAGCTGTGGAACACGGACGAAAAAATGCTGAAACACCTGCGCGGAGTCGATTTCAATGCGCTGGTCGGCTACGGCTACAAGGATGAAGAGGCCCCGCGGGCCTATCTGGAGGTATCCGGCGGGCAGGTTGTGGAGACCGGTCTGTGGAATGGGGAACCGTTGAACTGGGATCTACGTGCCGATCTGGCCAGCTGGGAAAAATGGATCAAGAACGGATTCGGATTGCAGCGCCTGGGCGCGGCCGTGGTAACGGGGGAACTGAAGTTTGTCGCCGGTGACTACCGAAAGATGGTTTCCAAGGTACATCTCTCCATTCCATTTCTGCGTCACTTCGAACTCATGCAGGGAATCGGAACCGAGTTTGATCGCTAGGCGGCGCCTTGCCGCTGGCCCTGTTTGCGGGTAGCGTAGGGGCGAGTACGTCACCCCGGAAAACCCATGAAATACTGCACTCAATGTGGCGGCCCGCTGGTCCGGCGCATTCCTGTCGGCGACAATCTGGAACGTGCCGTCTGCCCCGCGTGCGAAACGATTCACTACGAAAATCCGAAGATCGTCAGTGGGTGCGTTGCCACCTGGGAAGACCGCATTCTGCTCTGCCGGCGGGCGATCGAACCCCGCTACGGGCAATGGACTCTTCCCGCTGGCTACATGGAAAACGATGAAACGACCGCCGATGCGGCGGCGAGGGAGACCGAGGAGGAAGCGGGGGCGAAGGTGGCGATCGTTGACTTGTTCGCGATGATCAACCTGCCACACATCAACCAGGTCTATATAATGTTCCGCGGCGAGCTACCCAACGCGGAATACGCGCCAGGGGCCGAAAGCCTCGAAGCCGGATTGTTCCTGCAGGAGGAAATCCCCTGGGAGGAGTTGGCCTTTCCGGTCGTCACGGAAACCCTTCGCCGTTACTTTCGGGACCGCGAACGTGGCAACTTTCGCGTTCATGTTGGCGATATCGTTCCCATCGATCGCGAACGCGGCCAGTGGGATTCGAGGTTTCTCCAGGACAAGCTCCTTTGAGAGCAACGAGGCGAAGAGAACATGGAAGCGCAATTCTGGCACGATCGCTGGCAGCAAAATCAGATCGGGTTTCATCAGGACGAGGTGAATCTGCATCTCCGAAACTTCCTCCCGCAGCTTGAACTGGAGCCGAACGCGCTGGTGTTCGTGCCCTTGTGCGGCAAGAGCCGCGATCTGGACTGGCTGGTCCGCCAGGGATACCGGGTACTGGGGGTGGAGTTGAGTCCAATCGCCGTACAGGCATTCTTTGCCGAGACCGAACGCGTTGCGGAAGTCGACCGGCTTCGAGACTTCGAGCGCATGCACGGGGATGGTGTAACGATTCTGTGCGGCGATTATTTTGATCTTGTAGCCGATGATGTGCGGGACGTGGCAGCTGTGTACGACCGCGCATCCCTGATTGCCTTGCCCCCGCTCATGCGCAAGGAATATGTGGCCCAACTTGCGAAGATTTTGCCTCCGGGAACACCCGGCGTACTGATCACAATGGACTATCCGGCCGATACCATGCAGGGCCCGCCCTTCGCGGTCAGCGATGCAGAGATCCATGCCCTGTATGCCGGCGAGTTCGACCTGGAGTTGTTGGCTGACGAGGATGTTCTGGGCGCGAGCCCCCGCTTCCGCGAACGTGGGCTGTCGGAACTCCGGGAGCGTGTCTACCGATTCCAGCGTCGCTAGGCCAGTCGAACCCGAAAGACAAGACAGGTGGGCGGTCTACCGCTGACCGACCTGCCGATGGGAGGAGATCCATGCCTTTGCATCAGAAGTTCATTTCCGTGGCAAAGCGGAACTGGAACAAGCTCGCGTTTGTGGACTGCAACACCGGACGCGAATTGACCTACGGTCGTGTCCTCATTGCCGCGTTGATCCTGTCACGTCGCTTCCGACGCGAGAGCGACGGGTACGTGGGGATCATGGTCCCCACGTCGGCGGGCGCTGCGATTGCCATCCTGGCCACGTTGATGGCCGGGAAGGTTCCCGTGATGATCAACTACTCCACCGGAGCGAGCGAAAACATGGACTATGCGCGCCGGCGTTGCGGATTTCGCCTGCTGATTACCTCGCGCAAGCTGCTGGAGCGGATCGGCTGCCCCGAATCAAAGGACATGTTGATCCTGGAGGACCTGATGACAGACATCGGTCGCGGCGAAACGGTGCGGGCGGCAATGCGGGCGTTCCTTCCGACACCGATCCTGAAACGAACTGTATATCGGGGTTCCGAGGACGATACGCTGGTGATCCTTTTTACGAGTGGCAGCGAGAAGGCGCCCAAGGGGGTCGAGTTGAGCCATCGCAATATCGGAAGCAACGCCCGGGCGGCCTGCGAAGCCATCGAGGTGCGAAACGACGATGTCTTCCTGTGCGTCTTGCCGCTGTTCCATGTGCTGGGTCAGATGACCAACCTCTGGTTGCCGTTGGAACTGGGCCTGACCATGGTGACCTATGGAAACCCGCTGGAATTCAAGACCGTGGCCGACCTGATTCGCAAGCACAAGCCATCGGTAGTGATCGGCACGCCGTACTTCCTCTCCGGGTATCTCAAGCAGTCCATACCGGGAGATTTTTCCTCCCTGCGTCTCGTGATCGCTGGCGCGGACAAGACCCCGGACTCCTTGCGCGAAGCGTGGCATGAGGCTCACGGCATCCACATCCTCGAAGGATACGGTGCAACGGAGACCAGTCCGGTCATCTCGGTCAACCGGCCGGACAGGAATCGTCCCGGGAGCGTTGGTCTTCCCTTGTCCGGCGTGCAGCTTCGGATCGTCGATATCGATAGTGGGGAGGATGTGCTGCCCGGGGAGGAGGGCAAGATCCTGGTGAAAGGTGATCTGGTCATGAAAGGCTACTTCGATGACATCGAGGAAACCGCCCTTCATATAGAAAACGGCTGGTACGAAACCGGGGACATGGGGCGCGTGGACCCGCAAGGGTTCCTCTGGCACCGCGGACGCCTTAAGCGCTTCGTCAAGATTGGTGGCGAAATGGTATCCCTCGTTCACGTGGAAAGTGAGCTGGAAGCCGTCCTGCCCAAGGGTGTGGAATGTTGTGTAGTCGAGATCCCCGACGCGAGAAAGGGAGCAAACATTGCCGCGGCTGTCACCCAGCCAATCAAGCGGAAGGAAATTCTGGATCGCCTCGGCAAGCGGTTGCCCTCCATTGCCTTGCCGCGACAATTCGTTGTCATCGATGAATTGCCGAAGATGGGCAGCGGAAAAATCGATTTTCGAAGCACCACGGTACTGGTTCAGAAGCGACTCAACGAACGGCAGGCCTGATCAAGGCATGCAGGATACAGCGGCGCCTTGCGGACGATCGCTGCACGTGATGCAATGCCGTCCGGAACCAGACCGCAATCAGGAGTCGAATCAATGCGAACAAGAATATCGTGGATAGTCGTGACGGGCGTGGTCGGCATGCTTCTCGTCGGCTGCGGATCGAAACTCGATACCACGAAAAAGAAGACTAGTTACACCTTCGGATACGAGGTTGCCACCAACCTCAAGCAGCGGGGACTGGATGTCGATACCGACGTCTTTCTCGAGGGAATGCGCGATGGTCTGACTGGCAAGAAGTCGCGCATGTCGAAGGAAGAGATGAGTGATGCGGTTCGCCAGCTCCAGAAGGAGCGGATGGACAAGATGGCCGCCGCCAGTACCGAGTCCGCGAAGGCCTTCCGGGAAAACTACCTCAAGCAGAAGGGAGTGAAATCGCTTCCCAATGGAATGCTCTATCGGGTAATCAGAAGCGGCAAGGGAAAGAAGCCCAAGCCGACCGATACTGTCACGGTCAATTACTCTGGCACGCTGACAAACGGCAAGAAGTTCGACAGCTCCTACGACCGGGGCAAGCCCGCCACCTTCCCGCTCAATGGTGTCATCAAGGGTTGGCAGGAAATTCTTCCCATGATGAGGACCGGCGCCAAGTGGGAAGTGGTGATTCCGCCGGAACTGGCCTATGGGGCTGTTGGACATCCTCCGGTAATCCCGCCCCAGTCGACCCTGGTATTCCAGATCGAACTGTTGAAGGTCGAGTAGGCAAGGAAGCCTCGCCCACACGTCTCAGGCAGTGACCTCGATAAACTCGAGCGCGTTGCCATCGGGATCATGACAGAAGATGGCGCGCCGACCCGAGCGGCTTCTGGTGAAATCTATCGATGCCGATTCGAGGCGGGCGGAAAGGACATCAAGATCGGGCACGTTGATGGCGACGTGCCGGTCTCTTCCGCCGTGGGAAGGGCGACCGTCCGTGGGGTCCGGATTGGGGAGCTCGAGAAGATGGATTTGCTGCATTCCAATATTCAGCCATGCACCCGGAAATCCCAGATCCAGTCTCGCCGGGTCGAGCCGCATCCCGAGGATATCGCGATAGAAAGCCAGCGCGGTTGCGGTATCCCGTACCAGCACGCTGGCATGGGCAATGCCCAGATACTCGGGTGTTTGACCAGTGCTCAAGGCAGTTCCTGTGGTTCCTGATTCAACAGACTTCGGATCGCCGATTGCACGGCTGCCAGGCCAGCTTCGCACTGAAGCTCTCCGTGAAACTCGCCATCGCGAAACAGGAATATGGTTGGCAGATGAAACACGTCGAACTCGCGTGCAAGGGCGAGGTCCCTTTCGGCATCGACCTCGAAAACCCGGGTGCCAGATGCCCGAGTCGCGTAGTCGTGCAGCAGCCGTTTCCATGCAATGCAACTTCCGCATGCCGGTCCGGTAAAAATTACCAACGCGGTCCCGCGGGTGTCGGAGATCCGGTGATGAAAATCAAACTGGTCGAGGAGTGTGAGTTCAGGTTCTGTCACAATTTTCAGGTATCGGACATGACGAGGGAAATAGTAACATCGGAAGGAAACCGGGCGTGCATGGAAAAACCCTTCATTCTCGCCTAGTCTTAGCGGACATGCTTCCGGGTCATCCCGCAGCGTGAATCCGATCCATACCATTCGGCCGGACGAGTGATAAAAACGTTAGGCAAGTTCGCGGAACTGTTGTGGGTTCCGGTGCTGGTTCCGGTCGGGGCCATTCTGTTTCGCGAAGAGATCGTGAGGATCTTTGCGCAGACAGGCCTACGCCCAAGGTACCTGATATATACGGTTGCAGTCGTCGGTCTGGTCCTTGGCTGGCGCTTCAACCGCAATCGGGTCGTATTCGCCATACTGCTTGCGCTCCTTGGTTTTCAGGTGTCTGTCCTGATGGGAGGAAACTGGCGAAGTGTTTCAGCCGAAACCATTCATGCCGTGAGTATCCTCTTGGCAATTCTGTTGCCGCTGAACTATGTTGGCATTTCCTTCCTGCGGGAGCGGGGTGTACTGACCCTGGGTGGCGCCGTTGTAGCACTGTTTCTGATTGCCCAGGCAATCTTCGTATTCGAGTTTGGGCGGGGTCACTGGGCCGGCGGACTGGAACCATTGCTTAGCCGGGCTGCGGCCATGCGCGGAGTCCGGGGCTGGGATCTCCCGCGGATCTCCCAGATTGTCGCGATTGGAGCTGCTTGCGTGTTTGTATTGCGGCTCGCGATCTGGCGCTCCACGCTGGACAGCGGGCTGTTGGCAGCCATGGTGGTATCCATCGCGGCACTTCCCTACGCGGGCAGTGGGGAAAACCTTGCGGTGTTCTTCGGTGCGGCCATTGTAGCGCTTCAGCTTGTCCTGCTTCAGGATTCCTATGCCCGTGTCTACATCGACGAGCTGACCGGCCTGCGCGCGCGCCGGGCTCTGGATGAACAACTGATGCGCCTGGGCAGGCGCTACACCATTGCCATGGTGGATATTGACCACTTCAAGAAGTTCAACGACCGCTATGGCCATGAAGTCGGAGACCAGGCCTTGCGTTATGTGGCTGCCCATCTGGAGCGAACGGGTGGAGGCGGGCGTGCCTACCGCTACGGCGGTGAAGAGTTCACGCTGTTGTTTCCGCGCAAGTCCATGGAGGATGTCCTGCCCGTAGTAGAGGCAGTTCGTGATCGAATCGCTTCCCAAACGTTTGCGATCCGGGGCAAGTCGCGCCCCGAGAAAAAACCCAAGGTCAAAACTACATCCAGCTCTTCAATTCGGGTTCCTCTGACCATCAGCATCGGTGTTGCCCAGCCGGAATCCAGCACGAATACTCCGGAGGAGGTCATCAAGCTCGCGGACAGACAGCTCTATCGCGCCAAGCGGGGAGGCCGCAACCGCGTGGAGCCCCACATCGTGTGACGATGGCTGCCGTGGGACCCGTTCTGGGACAATGATAAGCTAGGGCACGCCCGCGGTATTTGACCCTGAGCCAATTATGGAAATTGACCTGATGCGTGCCTGCGCAGCATGAGCACTCCACTGGATGAAAGAACCCCTGCGCCTGACCCGGCCGGTCGTACGGAACTGATCCGTGCGTTACGGCGAATCCTGCCCGGGTCATCGGTACTATCCACGGAAGAAGAGCGGCGCCCCTACGAGTGCGATGGCCTGTCTGCCTATCGTGGTCTGCCCATGGTGGTTGTGTTGCCGGATTCGGTGGAGCAGGTCCAGCGCATCCTGCGACTGTGCAGCCGCCATGGCGTTCCCGTGATCGCGCGTGGGGCCGGCACCGGTCTGTCGGGTGGCGCCTTGCCACGCGGCGACGCGGTGTTGCTGAGCCTTGCCCGCTTCAACCGGATCCTGCGCATCAATTCATCGGACCGGACAGCGACTGTGCAACCCGGGGTACGCAACCTGGCGATATCCGACGCGGCACGGGCGTATGGCCTGTACTATGCGCCGGATCCGTCCTCCCAGATTGCCTGTTCCATTGGTGGAAACGTTGCCGAAAACGCGGGCGGGATTCATTGTCTGAAATATGGGCTTACCGTTCACAATATCCAGAAACTTGAACTCGTTACCATGGACGGAGAACGCCTGACCGTAGGAGGAGATGGTCCTGATTCCTCCGGCTTCGATCTGCTTGCCCTGTTGACCGGATCAGAGGGCATGCTTGGTGTGATTGTCGAGGTGACAGTAAAACTGCTGCCGGTCCCGGAACGGGCACAGGTGCTTCTTGCGGCATTCGATGATGTGCGCAAGGCGGCATCCGCCGTAGGTGCGGTGATCGCTGCCGGAATTATTCCTGCCGGCCTGGAGATGATGGACCGCCCCGCCATAAGCGCGGCGGAGGATTTCGTCCATGCCGGATATCCGACCGATGCCGAGGCCATTCTCCTTTGTGAGCTGGATGGGGCGAACGAGGAGGTGTCCGAGCAGGTCATGCAGGTACGGCGACTGTTGCAGGAATGCGGCGCGACGGAAGTACGAACTGCGGCAGATGAGGCGGAAAGGCAACGGTTCTGGCTGGGTCGCAAGGCAGCCTTTCCGGCCGTCGGCCGCCTGTCGCCAGACTACTACTGTATGGATGGCACCATCCCCCGTCGTCGTCTGCCGGAAGTTCTGGAACGCATCGGAGATCTGTCGAAAGAATACGGCCTGCGGGTGGCGAATGTTTTTCATGCCGGTGACGGCAACCTGCACCCGCTGATCCTCTACGATGCCAATCACCCGGGCGAACTCGAACGAACCGAGGAGTTTGGCGGGCGCATTCTTGAGCTGTGCGTGGAGGTGGGTGGCACGATCACGGGCGAGCACGGGGTCGGCGTGGAGAAGATCAATCAGATGTGCGTGCAGTTCACCGCCCATGAACTCCAGCAGTTTCACGCAATCAAGGCCGCCTTCGATCCTGCGGGCCTGCTAAATCCGGGTAAGGCGGTTCCAACGCTTCATCGCTGCGCCGAGTTCGGTGCGATGCATGTGCACGGCGGCAAGCTGCCGTTTCCCGACATCGAACGCTTTTAGGCATTCCTGTATATATGGACCATGACATCGAGATTGATTTGCAGCAACGCGTGCAGGATGCCATCGGGCGGCGCATCTCCCTGCTGATCGCTGGTGGCGACAGTAAACGTTTCTACGGGCGGGTACCTACCGGAGAGAGTTTTTCCATCGGCGGCCATCGCGGTGTGGTTCGCTATGAACCGACGGAACTGGTCCTTACAGCGCGCGCCGGTACGCCACTGGAAGAAATCGAGACGGTCCTTGCCGAACATGGGCAGATGCTCGGTTTCGAGCCGCCGCACTTCGGCGATACCGCGACTCTGGGTGGAACCATCGCCTGCGGGTTCTCCGGGCCCCGCCGCATGTATGCCGGTGCCGCCCGGGACTTCGTTCTGGGGGTATCCATCATCAACGGTGAGGGGGAGATACTTCAATTCGGTGGCGAAGTGATGAAAAACGTCGCCGGGTATGATGTCGCCAGATTGATGACTGGGGCCCTGGGTACCCTGGGGGTGTTGCTCGAGATTTCGCTCAAGGTTCTTCCACGCCCGGCGGCGGAAATGACCCTGGCACTCGATATGGACGCAGACGCTGCGATTGCGCAAATGAATTGTTGGTCCGGACAGGCCCTTCCCCTTTCCGCAAGCTGCCATGACGGAGCGCGCCTGTATGTGCGTCTTTCCGGAACCGAGACCGGGGTTCGCGCCGCCCATACGCGTATCGGCGGCGAAGAGATTCGCAACAGTGAACATTTCTGGCACTCGCTGCGCGAACAGGAGCACCATTTCTTCCATGGCGACGAACCGCTTTGGCGTCTCGCCGTGGCACCGTCCAGTCCGAACCGCGGAGTGCTTCCTGGCCGCTGGCTGATCGACTGGTGTGGCGGGCAGCGCTGGCTGAAATCGCGTGCGCCGGCACCGACCATCCGGCAGGCGGCACGTGCTGCGGGTGGGCACGCCACATGTTTCCGCGGTGGAGAACGAAGTGGTGAAGTGTTTCAGTCCCTCCCTCCGGCCCTTGCCGGAGTGCATGCGCGCCTCAAACGCAAGTTTGACCCGCTGGGAATCTTCAATCCCGGTCGCATGGTTGCGGATTGGTAGGGCATGCAGACGAAACTGCCAGAAACCCTGCTTGCCTCGGACCTTGGTCGCCGCGCGGATTCGATTCTGCGAACCTGCGTCCATTGCGGTTTCTGCAATGCGACCTGTCCTACCTTCCGGCTGTTCGGCGATGAACTGGACGGGCCGCGCGGGCGTATCTATCAGATCAAGCAGATGCTCGAGGGCGAACCCGTGGGTCGTGCGACGCAGCGCCACCTCGATCGTTGCCTCAATTGCCGAAACTGCGAGACCACCTGTCCTTCCGGCGTGCGCTATGGAGAGCTGATGGATATCGGCCGTGAATTCGTCGCGCGGAAAATGCGGCGAACGGTGGCATCCTCTCTTGTTCACTGGCTGATGCGTGCAGTCTTTCCGTATCCGCGGCGCTTCGCCCCGTTTCTTCGCGCGGGGCAGACGTTACGGCCGTTCCTGCGCGGACGGTGGCGGCGCGCCATTCCGGCGTGGCGTCGGGTCGGCGCGCGTCGCTCGGCAACGGGATCGGGTCGCGTCATGATCGCGTTGGCGGGTTGTGTTCAGGCGGTTGTCGATCCGACGACCAACGCCAATGCCGCACAGGTGCTCGATGCCTTGGGCATTCGACTGATCGAGGCCCCGGACGCCGGGTGCTGTGGATCTCTCAGCCATCACTTTGCGGCAGAAGAGGAGGCGCGCGCCTTTGCGCGTCGCAACATCGATGCCTGGTGGCCGATGCTGGAGCAGGGTGCGGAAGCCATCGTCATGACCGCGAGCGGTTGCGGTCTCCACGTGAAGGAGTATGGCAGGCTGCTGGACGGCGACCCGGACTACAGGGAAAAGGCTCAGGCCGTTTCCGGACAGACCCGGGATCTTGCCGAGGTGCTGGCGCGAGAGGACCTGTCCGTACTGGAGCCGCCGTCGAATCCGCGGCGCATCGCGTTTCATCCGCCGTGCACGCTGCAGCATGGGCAACAGGTTCACGGATTGGTTGAAGACATTCTTCTGCGGCTGGGCCATGAGCTGGTGCCGGTGAGCGATGCCCATCTGTGTTGCGGGTCCGCGGGTGCCTACTCGCTCCTTCATCCACGCATCGCGCAAACCCTTCGTAGGGAGAAGCTTGAAAATCTGGAACGCGAGCAGCCGGAGTTGATCGTCACCGCCAATATCGGTTGCCAGACCCACCTGCAGTCGGGGACGGAGCTCCCGGTTCGTCACTGGATCGATCTGTTGTTGTCCTGACCGCAGTCGCGTCCATCTCTTTCTACCGGTTGCTGTCAACCGTTGTTCATGAACCCCGGCCGAGTCGAATCAGGCGATTGGGCCTTCTTCCTCAACGTGTGCGCGAGAAAGTACTTGCATCTCAGCCTCTCCCGCGGGGCCAAACCCGAAAATATAACAAAAGCGTAATCTCGCCGTCGTTTGCTCGGAATACACAGTCTGCAGACTCTCAACGGCAATAACTCTATTGGGAGAGATGCACCATGCGCAAGACATTCAAGATGACCGCAATCGCTGCAGCGGTTGCCGCGGCCGGTTTCGCGGGCAGTGCCCAGGCCGACGTTACTGTATTCGGCAAGGCTCACCTCGACCTCGCCACTCTGACCAATGCAACCGCGGCCAGCGGTGACGGCCTGTATGTCGCATCGCACGCCTCCCGTGTTGGCGTGAAGGCGTCGGAAGATCTGGGTGACGGCCTGACCGGTATTGCCCACCTGGAGTTCGAAGTCGACATGGGCGACGGTGTCAAGGCGGGCAGCAGCCCCTTTGGCGCGCGCAACAATTTCGCGGGCCTGAAGGGCAGCTTCGGTACCGTTCTGATGGGTATCCACGACATGCCCTACAAGATGTCCATCAGCAAGTCCGATCCCTTTGGCGATACTTACGCCGACTACAACAACGTGATCGCTGGTGATACGCGCCAGAAGAACGTGGTGATGTACATGAACAAGTTCGGCGATTTCGGTGTGAATCTGGCCTATGGGCCGAACGCTGACGCCGCCGGCAACGCCACCTCGGGCGCCAGCGTGGATATGAAATTCGGTCCGGTCGACGCCGGTCTGGGTTACGAGAGCAAGGCCAATGGTGCCAGCACGGACTCCTTCAGTGCGATCCGCGTGCGCTACAATTTCGGTGCCGGCGACGTGAGCGTGGTTGGTGCGTCCGAGGCCAGCGCCAGCAACGCCTACGCCAGTGCCAACTTCAAGCTGAGCGATGCGGTGAAACTGTCGCTCGCCTATGGCCAGCGCGACGGCGCATCCGATGCCCTGACCGCAGTCGGTATCTCCGACAAGCTGGGCAAGAAGACCAAGGTCTATGCCTACTACGCTTCCGGAGACCTGGTTGCGAAGGCGCCGGTGACCGCGGGTGGTTCCGCCATTTCCTTCGGTCTGGTGCAGAGTTTCTAGGAACCCAAGTAATACCGCCCCGGCGGCAACGCCGGGAGTTCCTCCTGTGACGGGTTCTGTGTGTCGGGCGCCATTCGGCGCCCGCTTTTTTTCGCATACCCGTCGCCGCGTCCAACGGCAACGGGTACCACCGTGACCGGGTCAGGCCGCCTTGCCGACGGCGCTGGCGTTGGGAACCTCGATCAGGGAGCCCGATTTCACGTCAAAGATGTATCCGTAGATTGCTACATCCTTCGGGACCAGTGGGTGGTGGCGAATCCGCTCGACATCCTCGGTCACGCTTTGATGCTGGTCGCGGATCGTCAGCCAGTCGATGTACTGGCCCTCGTGGGAGCCGGGTCCCTTGCCGGTATTGTGCCAGCCGCTGGCGTCCACGGTTGCCGTATCCAGGCTGCCGGCCAGGAGATCGCGCATGATCTCGTCCGTGAAGGTTTCCATTCCGCAGTCGGTATGGTGAATCACGAACCACTCGCGGGTTCCGAGCAGTTTGTGCGAGATCACCAGCGAACGGATGGCGTCGTCGCTGGCCCGTCCGCCAGCATTCCGGATTACGTGTGCGTCACCTTCGGCGAGGCCGGCGAACTTGTCCGGAAGCAGGCGCGCATCCATGCAGGTGAGAATGGCGAAATGCCGTCCAGGCGGCATGGGTAGATTCTTCTTGTCGCCGAAGTCCTTGGCATAGGCCTTGTTGGCTGCGAGTACTTCATCGAGGGTCTTGCTCATGGCGCTGTCCTCCTTTTGCGTGGGTTGGGTCGGAGAACCGGAAAGGCTGCCTATTATACGCCGGTGGCGAAGCGTGCCTGCGCCCGGGCGATAGAAGTTTTTGATGGTTACGCGGTTTTCACCGGGCCAATACTCATAAAAACCGTGGGTGCTTTCGGCTGTTCTATTGATGCCGGTTTCCATCCACGTATACTCACGGGCCATTCCCATTCCAGAAGAATACGAATCATGACTACGCGATCGTTCATACCGCCGCTGCGAACCCTGATGGGCCCGGGACCGTCGGACGTCCACCCGCGTGTGCTGGAGGCTATGGGCCGCCCAACCATCGGTCATCTGGATCCCGCCTTCGTCGGCATGATGGACGAATTGAAGGCGATGTTGCAGTACGCCTTCCAGACCGAAAATGCCCTCACGATCCCGGTCTCGGCACCGGGTTCCGCGGGCATGGAGACCTGCTTCGTAAACCTTGTGGAGCCCGGAGACAAGGTGGTCGTGTGCCAGAACGGTGTCTTCGGTGGTCGTATGAAGGAAAACGTGGAGCGCGCCGGCGGGACGGCCATCCTGGTGGAGGACGACTGGGGAAAGCCGGTGGACCCGGAGAAACTGGAACAGGCGCTGAAGGCAAATCCCGATACCAAGGTCGTTGCCTTCGTGCACGCGGAGACCTCAACTGGCGTGCAGTCGGATGCCGAGACCCTGTGCGAGATCGCGCGCAAATACGATTGTCTCACCATCGTCGATACCGTGACCTCGCTCGGCGGTACGCCGGTGCGGGTGGACCAATGGGGTATCGATGCGGTCTATTCGGGCACCCAGAAGTGCCTGTCCTGTACGCCGGGCCTGTCGCCCGTCAGCTTCAGCGAGCGCGCGGTGGAGACGATCAAGGCACGGAAACACAGGGTGCAGAGCTGGTTCCTCGATCTCAATCTGGTGATGGGTTACTGGGGCGGTGCGAGCAAGCGCGCCTATCATCACACGGCGCCGATCAACGCCTTGTATGGTTTGCACGAGGCGCTCGTGATGCTGCAGGAAGAAGGGCTGGAAAATTCCTGGGACCGACACGCCCGCAATCACATGGCCCTGCGCGCCGGCATCGAGGCCATGGGGCTGAGCTTCCTGGTCGATGAGCCGCATCGTCTTCCGCAACTCAATGCGGTTACCGTTCCCGAGGGTGTGGATGAGGCCGAGGTGCGCAGCCGCCTGCTCAAGGACTTCAATCTGGAGATCGGTGCGGGCCTCGGAACCCTGGCGGGCAAGATCTGGCGCATCGGCCTGATGGGTCATGCCAGCAATCCCAAGAATGTCATGTATTGCCTGGGTGCCCTGGAATCCGTGCTGACGGATATGAAGGCGCCAATCGCAACGGGTTCGGTTGCCGCGGCACAGCAGGCCGTCGCCGGCTGACATCCGGTTCAGACATGGACGGGCCGCGCATCACGACGGCGATTCCCCAGCGTCGCTATCAAATCGGCGAATACGTGGCGACCGTGTTGGGCGAGATCGAAAGTCCGGACCCACCGAACTATCGCTACATCCTGGCCGCGGTGAAGGAAGGCGACGCCCAGCCGTCGTTGTATGTTACCGCAGAGCGCCGCCGCCGCGGGGACTTCGACTATCGCCTGCGACTGATCATGGAGGGATTGAGCGACACCATGGCCGAGTCGGACGATTTCGGAGAACTGGATGCGTTTTGCGAGACGGCGCTGAAGGTGGTGCGCAAGGCGTTGCGTCTGGGTGACGAGGAGGCAATGCTGCTTTAGGTCCTAGCCCTGTTGCAGCAGATTGCGCAGGTCAATGAGGGCGGCGTTGGCGCGGGAGATGTAGCTCGCCATGACCAGGGAATGATTGGTCACGATCCCGAATCCGCTCCCGTTCAGGATCATGGGACTCCACACCGGCTCCTGGGTGGCTTCCAGTTCGCGGATGATCTGTTTCAGGC